>NZ_JBEXUE010000279.1:0-13476 GCF_040614275.1 Streptosporangium sp. NPDC006013 | reverse complement strand
CTCCCGGACGATGTCGGCGTGCCCGGCGTGCCGCTGGATCTCGGCGGTCAGGTGGACCAGGACCCGGTGCAGCGTCGGCTTGTTCTGCCCCTCGGGGGGCCGGACCCGTTCCTTTGGCGGGGCCTGGCCCCGCCAGGCGTCCCTAGTCGTGCTTCGCGGGCTCGGCGGGTGCCTCGGGCCGGATCTCGCCCGGCAGGCGGACGTCCTCCACGTCGACGTTGACCTCGACGACCCGCATGCCGAGCATCCGGCTGATGGTCCGGGCCACGTTGGTCTTCACCTCGTTGGCCACGTCCATCACCACGTGCCCGTACTCCGCCACGATCGACACGTCCACCGCGGCCGTACGGTCCTGCACATGGGCGCTGACGCCCCGGGGGCCGCGCCTGGCACCGATGCCGGCCCGCTCACGCACCGGCTCCACCGCGTGGGCGGTTTCGCCCCCCAGTTCGGCGACGCCCGTGACCTCAAGGGCGGCGAGGGCCGCGACCTTCTCCACCACCTCGTCCGCCACCTTGATCCGGCCCTTCACCACGGCCGAGGACACCGGGGTGACCGGGGCCGGGGGAGTCAGCGGAGAGACGGGAGACACGATCGCCGTCACGGCCGGGGAAGGGGAGGGCAGCTCGTCCGGTGCCGGGATGATCGTCTCGACCACCGCCAGGACGGGCTCGCTCGTGGAGGATGCCGGCGGCTCCGTGTCGGCGGACAGGGACAGGCTGAGGGAGAACGGGCGGGTGGGCCTGCCGCCGGTCTCGGCGGGAGACACGGTCTCCTCGGTCGGCTCCTCGACGGAGACGTCGGTCATGGGTACTCCTCGGCTGTCGGTGGTCTTGCTGGGGGATTCTGCCGGAAATTTGCGGCATTCGTCCGTTAATACGGTGAGATATAGATCGGGATCCCGTCCAACCGCCGGATACCGGCCGATTCCGGTGCCCCGGCGGGGGAGGCGCCAGACCGAGGGAATCGGCTTGGCAATATGCTGGCGACCATGAGCAACGAGCCGGAGGCGCAGTACGGAGCGGGAACACCGGACGCGTTCCAGAGACTCTGGACTCCGCACCGGATGGCCTACATCAAGGGGGCCAGCAAACCGACGGGTTCGGGTCCCGAGGACGGCTGCCCGTTCTGCGAGATCCCCCAGATGAGCGACGAGGACGGCCTGATCGTCGCCCGAGGTGACGCGGTCTTCGCGCTGCTCAACCTCTACCCGTACAACTCCGGCCATCTGATGGTCTGCCCCTACCGCCACGTGCCGGACTACGCGGACCTGGACGAGACCGAGACCACCGAGCTCGCCGACTTCACCAAACGGGCGCTGGTCGCCCTGCGCAAGGCCAGCGGCGCGCAGGGTTTCAACGTGGGCATGAACCTGGGCGGTGTGGCGGGCGCCGGGATCGCCGCCCACCTTCACCAGCACGTGGTGCCCCGCTGGGGCGGCGACACCAACTTCATGCCCGTCGTCGGCCAGACCAGGGTGCTTCCTCAGTTGCTGCGTGACACAAGGGAACTGCTCGCCGGCTCCTGGCCCGCCTCGTCGTAGCGCGAGGCTCCGCCCAAGGTCCTGATGCCCACCGACAGTGTCAGCGGCACGGCGAGCGCCAGTGCCATGGAGAGCACCGCGGCGCCCGAGTCGTTGACCAGCATGCCGACCACCCCGCTGACCAGGGTGCCGATCAACCCGGCCCGCAGCGCGGGGGAGTGCGCGAACGCGGCGGGCAGCACCCCCGCGGTCGCCTGCTCCGGCCGTAGCAGCGCGTAGACGAGGAACGCCGTCGCGGCGATCACGACCGGCATCAGGTTGGGGCTGAGCAGCGTGCCCAGCATCGCGCCGAGCTTGCGGCCGATCACCTCGGTGGCCTCGCCGGTGAGCACCTGGCCGACGAAGCGCCCCAGGTGCGTCTGGAAAGCAGGCGGGCGCAGGTAGTCGAGGTAGGCGATGCCCATCACGGTGACGCCGCCCGCCACGCAGAACGCGCCCAGCTTGACGATCGAGACCCGCCTGCCCGCGATCAGCAGCGCGGTCACCGCGATCCCCGGTACGAACGCGATCACGCCGCCGAAGTCGCTGCCCACGCCCGGCCAGCCGCCCAGGATCATCGCGAAGCCGCCCAGCACCGCCACGGCGGTGACCGCCGCACCCGTGTGGCCTCCGCGCGTCAGCCGGTGCGCGATCGTGGCGGTCAGCAGCAGCACCGAGGTGGCGAAGAGCGCGAACGGGATGTTGCCCAGGCCGTAGTAGCGGGCCCCGACCACGGCGCTGTAGCCCATCACGCTGTTGAGCTGCAGGGTCGTCCCGGTCAGCAGGTCGCCCGCGAGCACCGCCGCGGTCACCCCCGCCACCACCGCCGGTGGTCCGAGCGGTGCGCGCCGCCATGGCCCCGCCAGCGCCAGCGTGGCCAGCAGCAGGGTGCATCCGGCGATCCCGCCGACCAGTGCGAGCAGCGGCGTGCGCGCGTCCTGCCAGGGGGTGAGGTTCACCAGGTACGTCGAGGCGGGCACCGAGGCCAGTGCCACCGCGGCCACGCGCATGCGCCTCAGCCCGCGCCCGCGGCGCAACAGCAGGAACGCGGTCAGGTAGAAGGCGACCTGCAGCACGGCGACCGAGGTGAAGAAGACGCCGCCCACGTTCCTGATCGTCTGCCCGGCCACGTCGGCCCTCTCCAGGTCGGCCCGTGCGGCCTCGGTGGTGCCGGTCTGCCTCTCGCTCGCCTGCCAGGGGAGCCCGACCATGCCCGGCGGTGCCTCGACGCCGGCCAGGGAGAGCACCGTCGCGGTGACGTCCGGCAGGATCGTGATGTCGTCGCGGTGGGTGGAGGCCGCTCCCAGGAAGCGGCCGGAGAGGTCTCCGCCGCGCATCATGGCAACCCGAAGGTGCGGGTCGGCGCCGTGGTCGGACAGGCCCGCCAGCAGCACGCGCGCATCCTTGGGCAGCACGCTCAGCACCGCTCCGGCCTTGGCGTCGGCCAGGCGCAGCGCCGCCGCCCGCTGCTGCGGGGTGAGCCGCTCCTCGACCTTGGGCAGCCGTCCGTCGGTGATGTAGGGCCTGATCAGATCGTCGACGTCGACGGCGATCACACGACACCTGGTGAGCACGCCCGAGCGGATCTGCGCGGGGGAGGGAGCGTACACGTCGACCCTGCCCGATCTGTCGGCCAGTGCCAGCGCGGCCCCCGGGCCGATCGCCAGCGTGCACTCCCCGGCGGCGTGCACGGCCTCGCCGAGGGCGCCCGCGTTGCGCTGCCCGGCGACGTCGCGCAGGTATCCGTAGCCGGGGATGACGGCACCCGTTTTGTCGGCCTCGGGCAGCGGGGGAAGCCCGCAGCCGTAGCCGACCGCGGACCTCACCCCGGCCGAGATCGTCAGCCAGCCGTCATAGGGACAGGTCACCCGGCCCACCGCGCGGACCGACAGCGAGCCGATCGCGCTCTGCGTGGCCAGCCGCCACAGATTCGGGGTGCCGCCGGGGCTGAGGTCGCTCCACTGCAGGCCAGGAATGCCGATCAGCACCACCCGTCCGTCCACCCGCGTGGCGGACTGCGCGACACCTGGCCACAGCAATCCCAGGACCAGCGCAAACGCGAAAAGCGTCCGCTTCACCGACGACCTCCCCTTTAGCTTCTGCCAGGTGCTCGCACCGTAGGGGAAGATCGTGTCACGGGTCCAGCGAATCCGGGGGTGATCGGGGGCGCGGCGAGTCCGGGCGCTCACCGCCGCGCCCTGCCCGTCCCACGGCGCGCCCACCCCCGCACGGACGCGTGTCCGAGAGGGCGTGGGCGTGTCCGGTCAGCTCCCGGTGGGGGCGCTCTCGTTCTGCAGGCGGTCCAGGGCGGTGACCAGGTAGGTGCCGCCGCCCGTCGTGGTGAAGGTCTGGCGGTCGCCGTCCACCGCGGGCACGACCGCGACCAGGTTGCGGGCGTCGGCGGTGGCGCACTCGCCTGGCTTGCCGGAGGCGATTCGGTAGACCGCGTACGAGCGGGCCTCCGGGGAGCTCTTCCAGCTGAGCGAGGTGCCCTGGAGCCGCAGGTCCGCGGGCTTGACCGGGGCCTGCCCGCCGCGGTCCTTGATCAGCGGCAGCAGCGCCGGGCGCTGGTAGTGGCTCTTGACGATGCGGTCCAGCACGCCCAGAGGGTCGGTGGACAGCTGCTTGGCGCTGAAGTAGACGTCGCCGGAGACCTGCTTGTGCCTGCGGTTCTGAGTGAGGTGGGAGGGCAGCTCGCCGGGCCTGGTCCAGGCGGGGGTGTCGGTGGCGCCGACCCGGTACAGGGCCTGGCCGATGTAGAGGTGCACGTCGGTGCCCTTGACCTCGTTCGCCCACCAGGGCATCAGCACGTCGTAGTCGGCGGCCTTGAAGTCGCGCGGCCAGTAGAGCTGCGGTATGACGTAGTCGACGGTGCCCTTGCGGATCCAGTGGCGGGCGTCGGCGTAGATGGAGTCGTACGCCGACATGCCGCCGGTGGCCGAGCCGGTGGGATCCTCGGACTTGTTGCGCCAGATCCCGAACGGGCTGACGCCGAACTTCACGCTGTTCCTGACCTCGTGCACCGCCCTGTCGACCTGCGCGATCAGTTTGTTGACGTTGGCGCGGCGCCAGTCGGCGAGCTTGGCGCCCTTGCCGTACTTGGCGAAGGCGGCGTCGTCGGCGAACCTCGCGTTCCCGGAGGGATAGGGGTAGAAGTAGTCGTCGAAGTGGACCCCGTCGACGTCGTAGCGGGTCACCACGTCCTTGACGACCTTGGTGACGTGGTCGCGGACCGCGGGCAGGCCGGGGTTGTAGTAGGCCTGGCCGCCGTGCTTGACGATCCACTCGGGGTGGACCCGGGCGGGGTGGTTCGCGGGCAGCCTGGACAGGTCGCCGTCGGGGGAGGCGCGGTAGGGGTTGAACCACGCGTGGAACTCCAGGCCGCGCCGATGGGCCTCGGCGACGAGGAAGGGCAGCGGGTCCCAGCCGGGGTCCTTGCCCGCGGTGCCGGTCAGAAACTGCGACCACGGCTCCAGGTCCGACTTGTACAGCGCGTCGGAGGCCGGGCGGATCTGGACGAACACCGCGTTGAACCGCCGCTTGACCGCGTTGTCGAGGATCCTGACGTACTCCGCCTGCTGCCGGGCGGCGGACAGACCGGTCCGCGAGGGCCAGTCGATGTTCTTGACCGTGGCGATCCACACCCCGCGCAACTGCCGCTTGGGGTACCTCACATCCACCGGGCACTGTGCCGAGGTGGAGGTCGTCGCTCCCGTCGTTTCGGCCGAGACCGCCGAGCTCTTGGCGCCCTTGGACCGGGCCGGCGCGGTGTCGGGGCCGAAGGTGTATGCGGCACCCGTGGTCAGAACGGCGAGGGCGGCAGCGGCCAGAAGAGGGCGTCCGTTTCGCATGGTTCCCAAGTCTGGCACCTGGACCGGTGTGCTCTGGCCGGAAAAAAGAAATCGTTTCGTGATGACTTTGTTATCTGAGTGCGTGCTGGGAGGCGTGTGTCCGATGGGGTGTGTCCACCTGGTGGCGACGTGCCGCCGGGCACACGCCTCATCGCCCGATCAGCCGGTGACCTTCTCCACCAGATGTGACGGGAGCGGCTCGTAGCGCAGGAAGACCCGCTGGAACGTCCCCGTGCCGTGTGACATGGATCTCAGATCGATCGAGTACCGGGTGATCTCCAGCTCGGGCACCTCGGCCCTGACCAGGGTACGTCCCACCCCCACCGGCTCCGTGCCGAGCACGCGGCCCCTGCGCGAGGACAGGTCGGACATCACCGCGCCCACGTGCTCGTCGGAGACCAGCACGGACACCTCGTCGACAGGTTCGAGCAGCAGCGTGGGCACCTTGGCCGCGGCCTCCTTCAGCGCGAGCGCCCCGGCGATCTGGAAGGCCATGTCGGAGGAGTCGACCGAGTGGGCCTTGCCGTCGTACAGCGTCACCCGCACGTCCACCATGGGGTAGCCGGCGAGGACCCCGCGCTGCATCTGGGTGCGTACGCCCTTCTCCACCGAGGGGATGAACTGGCGCGGCACCACGCCGCCGACGATCTTGTCCACGAACTCGAAGCCGCCGCCGGACGGCAGGGGCTCGACCTCCAGGTGGCAGACGGCGAACTGGCCGTGGCCACCGGTCTGCTTGACGTTGCGGCCCAGGGCCTGGCAGCGGCCGCCGAAGGTCTCCCTGAGCGGCACCCGCAGCTCGATCTTCTCCACCTCCACACCGTGCCGCCTGCTCAGCCGCTCCAGCAGCACGTCGGTGTGGGCCTCGCCCATACACCACAGCACGAGCTGGCGGGTCTCGGCGTTGTGCTCCAGCCGGAGTGTCGGGTCCTCGGCGACCAGCCGCTGCAGCGCCTGGCTCAGCTTGTCGTCATCCGCTTTGGACTTGGGCTGGATCGCCACCGGCAGCAGCGGCTCCGGCATCGTCCAGGCCTTCATCAGCAGCGGGTTCTCCCGGTCCGACAGGGTGTCGCCGGTCTCCGCGCGCGACAGTTTGGCCACCGCCGCGATGTCCCCGGCCACGCACTTGGCGGTCGTCCGCTGGAGCTTGCCCAGCGGCGAGGAGAGCGCCCCGATGCGCTCGTCCACGTCGTGGTCCTCATGCCCGCGGTCGGCCAGGCCGTGCCCCGAGACGTGCACCGTCATGTCGGGGCGCAGCGTGCCGGAGAAGACCCGCACCAGGCTGATCCGGCCCACGTACGGATCGCTGGTCGTCTTGACGATCTCCGCGACCAGCGGTCCGTCGGGGTCACAGGTGATGCCGGCGACGGGCCGGCCGTCGATCGAGGTGATCTCCGGCATCGGGTGCTCGGGTGGCGATGGGAAGCCCTGGGTGATGAGCTCCAGGACCTCCAGCGCGCCCACGCCGGTCCCCGCGGCCAGCACCGGGTAGAAGCCGCCGCGCGCGACGGCCTTCTCCAGGTCCCCGATGAGGGCCTTGGTGTCGATCTCCTCGCCGGAGAGGTAACGGTCCATCAGGGACTCGTCCTCGCTCTCCTGGATGATGCCCTCGATCAGGGTGCCCCGGTAGATCTCGATCTGGTCGGCGTAG
The DNA here is from genome assembly GCF_040614275.1 of Streptosporangium sp. NPDC006013. Classification (NCBI taxonomy): domain Bacteria; kingdom Bacillati; phylum Actinomycetota; class Actinomycetes; order Streptosporangiales; family Streptosporangiaceae; genus Streptosporangium; species Streptosporangium sp. NPDC006013. The sequence continues at coordinate 6,452 of NZ_JBEXUE010000279.1, read as the reverse complement.
GCCGGGCCTGGGGAGTTCTCCGTCCTGGTGCCGGTCGCGTAGTTGTAGAACTTCTGGCTCAGCAGCCCGATCAGGCCGTTCACCCTGCCGTTGGTCACCACCGGCAGGTACAGCGGCGAGACGCCGTCGCCGAAGGCCTCCTGGCAGGCGGCGAGGACGTCCTCGAAGTTCGCCCGCTGGTGGTCGATCTTGGTGATCACGACCGCACGGGGCATCCCGACCGCCGCGCACTCCTCCCAGAGCATCCTGGTCAGGCCGTCCACGCCCTCGACGGCCGAGACGACGAACAGCGCCGCGTCGGCCGCGCGCAACCCGGCGCGCAGGTCGCCGGCGAAGTCGGCGTAGCCGGGCGTGTCCAGCAGGTTGATCTTGATGTCGTTGTGGATCACGGGGGCCACGGTGAGATTCACCGAGCGCTGCTGGCGCACCTCGACCTCGTCGAAGTCGCTGGCCGTCGTGCCGTCCTCGACCCGGCCGGGCCGCTGGATGGTCTTGGTCGCGGCCAGCAACGCCTCCACGAGCGTTGTCTTCCCGGCACCGGAATGGCCGACCAGCACGACGTTTCTTATCTTGTCCGGCTGATCGACCGTGGGTGCCCTCCCCGCGGCTCCCGCTGTTCCGCCGGTTGCTCTCTCCGCCACATCGCCTCCCGCGTCGTTGCCGAAGGGGCGCGGCCTGGTGGGGCCCACCCCCGGGATCCGCTGCCGCGTCCATACACCGCATGGACGCGGTGTGTTCACCAAATACCCATGTGGCGAATATCACAAGAGGGGTGGGGCGATCCTATTGCGAGCGGGAAGTCTGATCGCTAGGTGTCCGGGCCTCCTCCGGAGAGTTCCCGCCGCGACGGCAACGCCTTGTCACACGGCTCGCCGATGCGCGCTCGCAGGCCGGGTGGCCTACGATCGGAGCGCGATGCTGAAACTTCTGCGCCCCGCCGTCACCCGAGTCTTGACCCCGCTGGGCAGGGCACTCACCCGCCGCGGGATCAGCCCCAACGTGGTCACCGCCGTGGGCACGCTCGGCACCGTCGCCGCCGCGCTGTTCTTCTACCCCCGGGGCCAGCTGTTCGTGGGCACGATGGTGATCACCTTCTTCGTGCTGGCCGACCTCCTCGACGGGGTCATGGCCAGGATGACGGGCGCGGGAAGCACCTGGGGCGCCTTCCTCGACTCCACGCTCGACAGGGTCGGCGACGCGGGAATCTTCTCCGGGCTGGTGTTCTGGTTCATCGTGAGCGATCAGCGGACGCTGGCGGGGGTCGCGCTGTTCTGCCTCGTCGCCGGAGCGGTGGTGTCCTACGTCAAGGCCAGGGCGGAGGCGCTGGGCATGACGTGCGACGTCGGTCTCGCCGAGCGGCCGGAGCGCCTGGTGGTGGGTCTGGTCTCGGCCGGCCTCGGCGGCCTCGGCGTGCCGTACATCCTGGCCGCGGGGCTCTGGCTGCTCGCCGCGGCCAGCGCGGTCACGGTCGGCCAGCGCCTGCTGCACGTGCGCCGGCAGGCCGTCTCCACCTCGCCCCGGCCCCTCCGCTGATCGGAAAATCGATGACAGACAAGCCCTCCCCCCAGGACCGTCTCGTCGCGGCCGCGTTCGGCGCCGGATGGACGATCGTGCCCCGCCTGCCCGAGCGGCTCACCGCCTGGGCCTTCCGCGCCGCCGCCGACCGGCTGTGGAGGCACCGGGGAAAGTCGGTGCTCAGGCTGGAGGCCAACCTCGCCAGGGTCAAGGGCACCTCGCCGGGCGACCCGGCGATCCGGGAGCTCAGCCGCGACGGCATGCGCTCCTACTTCCGCTACTTCCACGAGGTTTTCCGGCTGCCCTCGATCCCCGTCGCCGAACTCGTCTCCCGGATGCAGGTGATCGGGGCGGAGCCCGTCTACGACAACCTCGCCGCGGGGCGCGGCGTGGTCCTCGCCCTGCCGCACATGGGCAACTGGGACCAGGCGGGCGCCTGGTTCGCCGGGACGGGACATCCCTTCACCACGGTCGCCGAGCGGCTCAAACCCGAGTCGCTGTTCCATCGCTACACCGCCTTCCGCGAGGGGCTGGGCATGGAGGTGCTGCCGCTCACCGGTGGTGACGGTCACACCTTCGGCACCCTGGCGCAGCGCCTGCGCGCCGGGCTCCCGGTCGCCCTGCCCGCCGAACGCGACCTGACCGCGAACGGTGTCGAGGTGCAGTTCTTCGGCTCGGCCACGCGGATGCCCGCCGGCCCCGGCCTGCTGGCCGTGCACACCGGGGCCGCCCTCATCCCGACGATCCCCTACTTCCAGGGGACCGGCTGGGGCCTGCAGTTCCACGAGGAGATCGCGGTCCCGGCCGAGGGCACCAGGAAGGAGAAGGTGGCCGTCGTCACGCAGAGCCTCGCGGGCGTCTTCGAGAAGGGTATCGCCGAGCACCCCGAGGACTGGCACATGCTCCAGCGCCTCTGGCTCGAGGACCTGGAGCCCAGGGGATGAGGATCGGCATCGTCTGCCCCTACACCTGGGACGTGCCGGGCGGAGTCCAGGTGCACATCCGCGATCTCGCGGAGGCGCTCATGGAGGAAGGCCACCACGTCTCGGTGATCGCCCCCGCCGCGGACAACGCCCCGCTGCCCCCGTACGTGACCTCGGCGGGCCGCGCGATTCCGGTGCCCTTCAACGGGTCGGTGGCCAGGATGTCGTTCGGGTTCCTGTCGGCGAACCGGGTGCGCCGCTGGGTGCGCGAGGGCGCCTTCGACGTGCTGCACGTGCACGAACCGGCCATCCCCTCGCTGGGGCTGCTCGCCTGCTGGGTGGCCAGGGGGCCGATCGTGGCCACCTTCCACGCCTCGTACGGTAACTCCCGGTCCTTCTCGGTCACGGCCTCGGTGCTGATGAGCGCGCTGGAGAAGATCACCGGCCGGATCGCCGTGTCCGACGCGGCCAGGAAGACCCTGGTCGAGTTCATGGGCGGCGACGCCGTGCTCATCCCCAACGGGGTGACGGTCGGCCGCTACGCCGAGGGCGAGCCGCTGCCCGGCTGGGACGAGGGCGAGGTGATCGGCTTTCTCGGCAGGATGGACGAGCCGCGCAAAGGCCTGCCGGTGCTGCTGGAGGCGTTCGTCCTGCTGGCCGCCGAGCGGCCGGCGCTGCGCCTGCTCCTGGCCGGGCCGGGTGACGCCGCCGAGGTGCTGGAGCGCGTCCCGGCCGCCCTCCACGACCGGATCGGCCTGCTCGGCATGGTCAGCGAGGAGGACAAGGTGCGTGCCTACCACACGGTCGACGTCTTCTGCGCGCCCAACCTGGGGGGTGAGAGCTTCGGCATCGTGCTGACCGAGGCGATGTCGGCCGGCGCGGCGATCCTGGCGAGCGACATCCCGGCCTTCCGCAAGGTGCTCGACGACGGCCAGGCGGGAGCGCTGTTCGAGACGGGCGACGCCACCTCGCTCGCCCGCCGGGCCGCCGAGCTGCTCGACGACCCCGTGCGCCGGGCCAAGCTGTCGCAGGAGGCCCGCGCCGCCGTGCGGAAGTACGACTGGTCGACGGTCGCCCGTGACGTCCTGCGGGTCTACGAGACGGTGGCGAGTACGGCCGGGGTCGAGGAGGACGCCGAGGGCGCCGAGGGCGCAGGGGACGCCGAGGGCACAGTGGCGAGCAGGGCCTGGGCCGAGGGGAACGACACGCTGTGACGACCACGCTGATCCTGGTGGTGGGCGCGATCGTGGTGCTCTGCGCCGTCTACATCTCCTGGCGGGCGGGCAGGCTCGACCGGCTGCACATCCGGCTGGAGCTGGCCCGTGAGTCCCTGGACGCCGCCCTGGTGCGACGGACCGCCGTCAGCCTGGAGTTGGCCGCCTCCCGGCTGCTGGACCCGGCGACGAGCCTGGTGCTGGCCGCGGCCGCCCACGAGGCCCGTACGGCGGGTCCCGAGGAGCGTGAGCACGCCGAGAGCGACCTGTCGCGCACCCTGCGAGCCGTCGTCGACCAGGAGCGCTTCCGTGACCGGCTGGCCGACACTCCGGCAGGTTCCGACCTGCTGGAGGAGCTGGGGGCCGCGGTGGCCAAGGTCCTCTACTCCCGCCGGTTCTACAACAACGCGGTGGGCGTGACCCGCGCGGCGCAACGCCGCTGGCTGGCCCGCACGCTGCGGCTGGCCGGGTACACCGAGTATCCGGGCTTCTTCGAGATCGACGATGCGCCGCCGAAGGCCCTGGCCGCCGAATAAGCCGCACATGACTGGAGCATCTGACAAGTCGGACACCGGTAGGCTCATGGCGTTTCGTGGCCAAGAGGCTGAGTGGCTGACTTGAGGAGATGAATCGTGCGGGTGTCTCGGATGATCGCCGTCACGCTGGCGGGAGTCGCGGTTCTCGCGCCGGTCGCGGCCTGTTCCTCCGACAAGCCCGCGTCGGCGGGCAATCCGGTGGCCGGTGAGCCGAGTGCGGCGCCGACCCCCACGCCCGAGCCGACGCACCCCTTCACCGGCCTGCCGGGCGCGGCCCGCAGGCCGGTGCTCGCGGCGAAGATCGAGAACACCTCGGCGGGCAAGCCGCAGCTCGGCCTCAAAAGCGCGGACATCGTCTACATCGAGCAGGTCGAGGCGGGTCTGACCCGGCTGATGGCGATCTTCTCCTCGAAGATCCCGGCCAAGATCGGCCCGGTTCGCAGCGCCCGCATCTCCGACCTGCACATCGTCCCGCAGTTCGGCAGGCCCGCCTTCGCCTACTCGGGCGCGCAGACCAAGATGCTCCCCTTCATCGCCGAGGCGCCGCTGTTCGACGTCTCCGACAGCCGGGCGCCGGGCGCCTACTTCCGCCAGGAAGGACGCTTCGCCCCCTACAACCTGTTCGCCAACACCAGGCAGCTGCTGACCGAGGCGCCCAAGGCGAGCAGGGCCAAGGACATCGGATTCACCTTCGGTGACGCCCCCGAGGGCGGCGTGCCGCGGAAGGCGTACAGCGTGAAGTACCCGGCGGCCCGTTTCACCTTCGCCTGGTCGCAGGCGGCGGGCAAGTGGCTGATCTGGCAGGACGGCAAGAAGGACATGGCGGCCGAGGGCGGCCAGCTCGGCGCGCCCACGATCGTCGTGCAGTACACCAAGACGGAGCGCTCGGAGTTTCACGACAAGAACCAGAGCTACACGCCGCTGGTGCACAGCACGGGCAAGGGCAGGGCGATCGTGCTCCGCGACGGGCAGGCGTTCAAGGCCCGCTGGTCACGGGAGACGGAGAAGGACGGCACCGTCTTCACCACGGAGGCGGGTGAGCCGATGAACTTCGCCCCCGGTCAGGTCTGGATCGTGCTGGCCTCCGCCAAACCCGTCATTCCCTGATGCGCAAGTCCTACATCATGTTCAAGAGGATCTTCAAAGAACGACAAGACGGCGTGTAGGGGGCATCCTGCCCAGCGCCTACGATGGAAGCGTAGTGGCCGTCCAGCGCGGGCGGCCCGTGATCCGCAGCCGTCGTGAGGTAGAGACCGTGTCCAGCAGCACGCCCGAAGTCAGCGATACCACCGTCACCGGAACCGCCCGGGTCAAGCGCGGCATGGCAGAGATGCTCAAGGGCGGCGTCATCATGGACGTCGTCAACGCCGAGCAGGCCAAGATCGCCGAAGACGCCGGTGCCGTGGCCGTCATGGCCCTCGAACGGGTACCCGCCGACATCCGCGCCCAGGGCGGCGTCTCCAGGATGAGCGACCCCGACATGATCGACGGCATCATCGCCGCCGTCTCGATCCCGGTCATGGCCAAGGCCCGCATCGGCCACTTCGTCGAGGCCCGGGTGCTCCAGTCGCTTGGCGTCGACTACATCGACGAGTCCGAGGTGCTCACCCCGGCCGACTACGCCAACCACATCGACAAGTGGCAGTTCACGGTGCCCTTCGTCTGTGGCGCGACCAACCTGGGCGAGGCGCTGCGCCGCATCACCGAGGGCGCGGCGATGATCCGTTCCAAGGGCGAGGCGGGCACCGGCGACGTCTCCAACGCCACCACCCACATGCGCAAGATCAGGGGCGAGATCAAGCGCCTGGCCTCGCTGCCCGCCGACGAGCTCTATGTCGCGGCCAAGGAGCTCCAGGCGCCGTACGAGCTGGTCGCCGAGGTCGCCAAGACCGGCAAGCTGCCGGTGGTGCTGTTCACCGCCGGTGGCATCGCCACCCCGGCCGACGCCGCGATGATGATGCAGCTCGGCGCCGAGGGCGTGTTCGTCGGCTCGGGCATCTTCAAGTCCGGCAACCCCGCCGAGCGCGCCGCCGCGATCGTCAAGGCCACCACCTTCCACGACGACCCCGACGTCATCGCGAAGGTCTCCCGCGGCCTGGGCGAGGCCATGGTCGGTATCAACGTCGACGACATCCCGGCCCCGCACCGGCTGGCCGAGCGCGGCTGGTAGCGGAACTCAGGGAAACCGGCGGAGAGGCGGCCTCCTTGGAGGTGCAGGTGATCGCCCGTTAGGGCTCACGCGACCAGATGAAGCCGCTCTCGTA
>NZ_JBEXUE010000278.1:0-13543 GCF_040614275.1 Streptosporangium sp. NPDC006013 | reverse complement strand
TCGTCGTCACCGGGCTCGGCGCGACGACGCCTCTCGGTGGAGACGTCGCCTCGACCTGGTCGGCGCTCCTCGCCGGTCAGTCCGGGGTACGCGACGCAGACTCAGCCGGTCGGCTTGACCAGCGGGAACAGGATGGTCTCGCGGATGTTCTTACCGGTGAAGGCCATGATGAGGCGGTCGATGCCGAGCCCCATTCCACCGGTGGGCGGCATCGCAAATTCCAGTGCGGTGAGGAAGTCCTCGTCAAGCTGCATGGCCTCGGCGTCCCCGCCCGCGGCGAGCAGGGACTGCTCGGTGAGGCGGCGGCGCTGCTCGACCGGGTCGACCAGCTCCGAGTAGGCGGTGCCGAGCTCGGTGCCGAACCCGATCAGGTCCCACTTCTCGGTGAGGAGCGGGTTGTCACGGTGCTGGCGGGTCAGCGGGGAGGTCTCCACCGGATAGTCCATGACGAACGTGGGCTGGATGAGCGTGTGCTCGACGAGCGCCTCGAAGATCTCCTGGACGAGCTTGCCCTGGCCCCACTTGGCATCCCAGTGGATCTCCCGGGCGTCCGCGAGCTTGCGTACGTACTCCAGGGGCGTCGCGGTGGTGATCTCCTCGCCCAGTGCCTCCGAGACCGACCCGTAGAGGGTGATCCGCGGCCACTTCGCCAGGCCGAGGTCGATCTCCTGCCCCTGGTGGACGACCACGGAGTGGCCGAGGGCCGCCACGACCGCCTTCTGGATCATCCGCTGGGTCAGGTCGGCCATGTCGTTGTAGTCGAGATACGTGCCGTAGGCCTCAAGCATCGTGAACTCGGGGTTGTGCGTGGAGTCCGCGCCCTCGTTGCGGAAGTTGCGGTTGATCTCGAAGACCTTCTCGATACCGCCGACCACGAGCCGCTTGAGGTAGAGCTCGATCGCGATGCGAAGGTAGAGCTCCATGTCGTAGGCGTTGATGTGGGTCTTGAAAGGCCGGGCCGTGGCTCCGCCGTGGATCGGCTGGAGCATCGGCGTCTCGACCTCCAGGTAGCCCTCCTCGTGCCAGAAGTCACGGATGGACCGCACCACGGCGCTACGGGTGTAGGCCAGCTTCCTGGCCTCGTCGTTGACGATGAGGTCGACGTAGCGCTGGCGGACCCGCGCCTCGGGGTCGGTGAGCCCGGCGTGCTTCTCCGGCAGCGGGCGCAGGCACTTCGAAGTGATCGCCCAGCGGTCGGCGAGGATGGACAGCTCCCCCCTGCGGGAGGTGATGACCTCACCCTCGATGCCCACGTGGTCGCCGAGGTCGACGTCGCGCTTCCACGAGGCCAGTGCCTCCTCGCCCACCTTGTCCAGGGAGATCATGACCTGGAGATCGCCGGAGCCGTCGCGGATGGTGGCGAAGCAGAGTTTGCCACCGGTCCTGGACAGCATCACGCGGCCGGTGACACCCACCTTGTCGCCCGTCGCGGTGTCAGCGGAGAGATCGGCGTATTTCTGACGGATCTCGGCGTTGGTCGCGGTGCGCGGGAAGTTCACCGGGTAGGGGTCGACGCCCTCGGAGCGGAGGCGGTCGAGCTTCTCCCGGCGCACGCGCATCTGCTCGGGCAGATCCTCGGCGGGGTTGGTCACTTCATCGGTCACAGTTCCAAAGGGTACCGATGTGGCGAACCTCGTGAGGTCGCCGACCGCCGGAGGCCGGAGAGGACTCCAGGGCGCCGCGGTGCTCTCCGGGAACACCGCGGCGCCCGCCGGCCGCGGCACCGCGCTCAGGGCGGTGTCACGACGCTCCCGGGTGGCGTCGCGGCGCTCTCGTGGGTGTCACGGCACCGGTGTCACAACGCTCTCAGGTGGCGTTGCGGTGGTAGATCAGGCGCAGCCCGATCAGCGTGAGCCAGGGCTCGTGCATGTCGATCGAGCGCGCCTCACCGGCCACCAGCGGTGCCGCGCTGCCGGTGGCGACCACCGTGACATCGTCGGGGTCGGCGGCGAGCTCGGCCGCCATCCGCTCGACGATCCCGTCCACCTGACCGGCGAAGCCATAGATGATGCCGGCCTGAAGCGCCTCGACGGTGTTCTTGGCGATCACGGAGCGGGGGCGGACCAGCTCCACCTTGTGCAGCTGCGCTCCCGCCGCGGCGAGCGCGTCCACCGAGATCTGGATGCCGGGGGCGGTCACCGCGCCGACGTACTCCCCCTTGGCGGAGACGGCGTCGAAGGAGGTCGCGGTCCCGAAGTCGACGATGACGCACGGCCCGCCGTACAGCTGGATGGCCGCCAGCGCGTTGACGATGCGGTCGCTGCCGACCTCCTTCGGGTTGTCCATCCGGACCGGCACCCCGGTGCGGACGCCCGGCTCGACGATCACCGCCGTCACGTCGCCGTAGTAGCGGCGGCACATCTCGCGCATCTCGTTGAGCACCGACGGGACGGTGGAGCAGATCACGATGCCGTTGACGTCTGTGCCCTTGAGCAGCGGTGACTGCCCGAGCAACCCCTGGAGCACGACGGCGATCTCGTCCGCCGTACGCCGGGCGTCCGTGGCGATCCGCCAGTGCTCGATGACGTCCTCGCCCTCGAAGAGGCCGAGAACGGTGTGAGTGTTGCCGACGTCAATGGCAAGCAGCATCAGTTCCCCCGAAGGTCCAAGGCGATGTCCAGCGCCGGTGCCGAGTGTGTGAGCGCGCCCACGGCAAGGTAGTCGACACCTGTTTCGGCCACATCACGAGCGAGTTGGAGGGTCAGCCCTCCGCTGGACTCCAGCCGCGCCCTGCCGTCCACCAGCCGTACGGCCCGTACCAGCTCCTCGACCGTGAAATTGTCCAACAGGATCTCCTCCGCTCCCTCAGCCAGCACCGGCTCGATCTGGTCGATCCTGTCGACCTCGACCTCGATCGGCAGGCCGGGGTAGGCGTCACGGACCGCCCGGAACGCCTCGGCGACCCCACCGGAGGCCACCACGTGATTGTCCTTGATCAGCGCGGCGTCCGAAAGTGACATGCGGTGATTGATACCACCGCCGCACCGGACCGCGTACTTCTCCAGGGCGCGCAGTCCCGGCAGCGTCTTGCGGCTGTCCCTGATCCGGGCGCCGGTCCCCTCGACGGCCTGGACCCACCTACCGGTCAGGGTCGCGATACCGGACAGGTGGGTGAGCAGGTTGAGCGCGGTGCGCTCGGCGGTCAGCAGGTCCCTGGTGGGACCGGTGACGGTCATCAGCACGTCGCCCCCGGCGACGCGCTCGCCGTCCTTGACCCTGCGCTCGGCCGTCAGACGGCCTCCGCTGAGGTAGGAGAACGCGCCCTCGGCCAGGGCCAGCCCCGCGACCACGCCGTCCGCGCGGGCGACCACGTCGGCGGTGTCGTGTCGGTCCACCGGGATGGTGGCGATGCTGGTGACGTCACCCCCGGCCACGTCCTCGGCCGCCGCGGCCTCAAGGACCGCGACCACCCCGACCGGGTCAAGACCCACCTCGGTGAGATCGTTCTCCACCTGCGGCGGCAGCACGGTCGCTCGCCGCCCGTGCGGTACGTATGTCATGGTCGGTCCCTCCGCTGTCAGGGTCACATCGAGGTGGCCCAGCCACAAGGCGTCGTCTCTCTCGGAAAAGTCCTCGCGCCAGTGCGACCCCCTGGTCTCCTGGCGGGCGCGGGCGGCCGCCACGAGCGCGGAGGCGACCGTCAGCAGGTTGGTGGTCTCCCACGACTCGGTACACGGCTCGACCGCCACCGGGGTCCACCTGAGGTTCAGCAGGGTCCTGGCGGCCTCTCCCAGCGACTCCCGGCTGCGCAGCACGCTCGCCCCCCGGCTCATGTGCCCCTGAATCCTGACCCGGGCCCTGGGATCGATCAGGCCGGTGGGGCGGTCGTCGGGCACCGGCTCGCCGGCTACCGTCCGCCCTTCGCGGGCATCGGCGTGGATGTCGGCGGCGATGCGCCCGGCGAAGACCAGGCCCTCGAGCAGGGAGTTGGAGGCCAGCCGGTTGGCGCCGTGCACGCCGGTGCACGCGACCTCGCCGCAGGCGTACAGACCGGGCACGCTGGTACGGCCGTGCAGGTCGGTGCGGACGCCGCCGCTGGCGTAGTGGGCGGCGGGGGCGACGGGGATGAGCTGGGTGACCGGATCGACGCCGTGCTCCAGGCAGACCGCGTGGATCGTCGGGAAGCGGGTGCGCCACTTCTCCTCGCCGAAGTGGCGGGCGTCGAGATACACGTGGTCGGCGCCGGTGGCGCGGATCCGCCGCATGATCGCCTTGGCCACGACGTCACGGGGGGCGAGGTCGGCCAGCTCGTGGACGTCCCGCATGAACCGGGTGCCGTCCGCGTCGACCAGTACCGCGCCCTCGCCCCTGACCGCCTCGGAGATCAGCGGCTGCTGGCCGCTCGCGTCCTCACCGAGCCAGAACACCGTCGGATGGAACTGGACGAACTCCAGGTCCCTGACGACGGCCCCCGCCCGCAGCGCGAGCGCCACCCCGTCTCCGGTGGAGACGACGGGGTTGGTGGTGGCGGCGTAGACCTGGCCCATGCCGCCGGTGGCCAGCACCACGGCCCTGGCCGTGACCGCGCCCACCCCGTCGCGCTCGCCCACGCCCATGACGTGCAGGGTCACCCCGGCGGCGCGCCCCTCGGCGTCCTTGAGGAGGTCGAGTACGAGGGCGTGCTCGATCACCTCGATCCCCGACTCCCGGACCGCCGCCACGAGTGCCCTCTGCACCTCGGCCCCGGTGGCGTCGCCGCCCGCGTGCACGATGCGATCGCGCCGGTGGCCACCCTCCCTGGTGAGCTGGAGCTCCCCGGCCTCGTCGGTGTCGAACCTGGCGCCCATCGCGATCAGGCCGCGCAGCGCGTCGGGCCCCTCGGTCACCAGGACCCGGACGGCCTCCTCGTCGCAGAGGCCCACCCCCGCGAGGAGCGTGTCGGACAGATGCTCGGCGGGGGTGTCCCGCGGATCGAGCACCGCGGCGATGCCGCCCTGGGCCCAGCGGGTGGACCCGGACGACAGGACGTCCTTGGTGACGACCAGGACCTTCGCCTCGGAGTCCAGGTCGGCGTATCGCAGTGCCAGGGTGAGACCCGCGATGCCGGAGCCCACCACGACCACGTCCGCCTGGACCGTCCATCCCGGAGCGGGAGCGGTCAACCTCTGGGGTATGGCCGGGATGCTCATTGCCGCCTCCTCGCGGAGTCATAGAGGCCGTTCATTTCGTCAGCGTGACGATAACGCCATCCCCGGCGCGGCTGTTCCCCGGGGTAGGACATTTCACTCACTCCCGGAACCACAGTGCCTCTGGGCCGTGGGCGGCCGGAACGGGAACCCACCGGCGGGAGATTCGCACGCGGGTGAGCGGTGCACCCGCCTGCCGGGCGCACGGCGACCCCCGCGCGAAGAACCGGGCACCACCGCGTCGCGGGAGAGCCTCCGGAACTCAGCGCAGGGTGAGCGTGACGTTGTCGATCAGCCGGGTGGACCCCACCCGCGCGGCCACCGCGAGGATCGCCTCGCCCGCGTGGTCGTCGCCGACCTCGGCGAAGGTCGCGGGGTCGACCAGGACCAGGTAGTCGACGGCCAGCGACGGCTCGGCCGCCAGAACGGCGAGCGCGGCCCGGCGGATCTCCGCCGGCGTGCGCTGCCCGGCCCCCGCGTTCAGAGCGCGGGACAGGGCCAGACCGGCCACCCGGTCCTCCGGCGACAGGTAGCGGTTGCGGCTGGACAGCGCCAGCCCGTCCGGCTCGCGGACCGTGGGCGCCCCGACGACGGAGACCGGCAGATTCAAATCGGCGACCATCCGGCGGATCATCGCGAGCTGCTGGGCGTCCTTCTGCCCGAACACCGCCACGTCCGGCTGGACCAGGTTGAACAGCTTCAGCACCACGGTCAGCATGCCGTCGAGGTGCCCCGGCCGGAACTCTCCCTCGACGATCGAGCCCATCTCCCCCGCGGAGACGCCGACCTGCCTGTCCGGCAGGTACATGTCCTCGACCGACGGGGCGAACACCACGTCCACCCCCTCGGCCTCGCAGACCTCCAGGTCGGCATCAAAAGTACGGGGATAACGGGAAAAATCCTCGTTTGGGCCGAACTGGAGCGGGTTCACGAAGATGCTCACCGCCACGTGGGCCGCCCTCTGCCGGGCCAGCCGGATGAGCGAGCGGTGTCCCTCGTGCAGCGCGCCCATGGTCGGCACGAGCGCCAGCGCGCTCCCGCCCCCGGAGGCACCCACGCCGATCCCCAGGGCCTCCCGGGCCTTGAGCAGCCCTGCGCGGTCGTCCGCCACGATCAATGGAACCTCCCGGGGGTGCTCCGGCCGGCCGGCCGGAGAGGGGTGACGTTCATCGAAATTCCTGGAGAGTGGAGACCCCCGACCTCAAGCGTACGGAGAGAGAGAACAGCACCGACCGGCTCCCCTCCGTCAAGCCGGCCTCAGGTCCATACGTTGCCCCCCAGGGCGTCCAGAAGGCGTTCGGCGGCCTCGGGCTTGAGTAACCCGGCCGCCAGCGCCCGGTCGGCCGTGAGCCTGGCGAGCGCCACATAGGCGTCCGCGGCCTCCGGGGCCGCGAGGATCAGCGCGTCCACGTGCCTGCGGACGGTACCCGCGTCACCGCGCACCACCGGGCCGGTCAGCCCCGAGATGCCGAGCCTCAGCACGTTCTCCAGCGCCGCGCCGAGCAGCGGGCCGAGCATCCGTCCCGGCTGCTCCACGCCGATCTTCCCCAGCAGCTCGGAGGACTCCGCGATGAGCGTCACCATGTGGTTGGCCGCTCCCGCGAGGGCCGCGTGGTAGAGCGGCCTGTCCTTGTCGGCGATCCAGACCGGTTCACCCTCCATCTCGATGACGAGGGCCTCGGCCACCGGGCGGAGCCCTTCGGGCGCGGTCACCCCGTAGGAGATGCCGGTGAGGCGGCGCAGGTCGTCGTCACGGCCCGTGAAGGTCATCACGGGATGCAGCGCCAGCGGCAGCGCTCCGGCCTTGATCGCCGGATTGAGCACGGCCAGGCCGTACGCGCCGCTGGTGTGCGCCACCAGCTTGCCCCGCAGGTTCGCACCGGTCTCCACCAGGCCGGAGACCAGCTCGGGCAGCACGTCGTCGGGGACCGTCAGCAAGACGAGGTCCGCTCCGGCCACCACGTCCTCGGGCCGTACGGGGACGAGCCCGAGGCGCTCGACCGCACGCTCCCTGGAGGCGTCGGAGACACCGCTCGTCGCGACGATCCGGTGTCCCGCCCTGACGAGCGCCGCGCCGAGCGCCGAACCGACCCTGCCCGCTCCAACCACTCCGACGGCCAGCCGTGCCGGGCGATCGACTGCGTCCATGACGTCACGTCCTTCGACCATGTGGGGCTTCGTGCCTGATTGACCAGCGTAACGGGCCGCGCCGCCGCGACCGCGTCAAGACGCGGGTTCCGGCGCGACGGCCCTGTTCCAACCCCGGGAGCCCGGAACCGGGCCCCCGAGAGCATATGAGACCCGCCAGAGGGCCGGAGAGTCCGGCTCACCCGGCGATCCAGGTGACAGCGCGTCAACCCCGCCGAGATCCCCGAACCGGGCGACACAGACCGTACGGGTCCGCGCAGAGCCGGAAAACCCGGCCCACACGGCGATCCAGGTGGCGACGCGCCGACCTGGCATCAACAAAGATCATGCGAGCCGGTGACAGAATGCAGTCATGTGCTCAGCCGAAGCGTCAGCGCGAGTTGATCTCGTTCCTCCGCCTCGGCGGGTAGCGTCTGAGAGTGTGTGGCTCACCTGGCGCGCCGCGATGGAGCACGCGCTCTACGGCGAGAGCGGTTTCTACCTCCGCGAACGACCCTCCAGTCACTTTCGGACCTCGGTCGGCGCCTCCCCCGTCTTCGCCGAGGCCGTGCTGCGCGAGTTGACCTCGGTTGACGAGGTGCTCGGCGGCCCCGAGGTGCTCGACCTGGTCGACATCGGCGCCGGTGAGGGCTTGCTGGCGGCCGGGGTGCTCGCCGCCGCACCGCCCGCGCTGCGGTCGAGGCTCCGAGTGACCGCGGTGGATCTGGCGGCCAGGCCGCCGGCGCTGCCCGAGGAGATCGTCTGGGTAAGGGCCGCGCCGGACGGGATCTGCGGCCTGGTGATCGCCAACGAGTGGCTGGACAACGTTCCCGTCGACATCGTGGAGCAGACCGCCGACGGACCCCGGCTGGTCCTGGTCAACGTCACCGACGGTGAGGAGCGGCTCGGTGGCAGACCGGCCGAGGCGGATCTCGCGTGGCTGGCCCGCTGGTGGCCGATGCGCGCCACCGGTGAGCGGGCCGAGATCGGCAGGCCACGCGACCGGGCCTGGGCGTCGGTGATCGTACGGTTGGCACGCGGCCGGGCGGTCGCGATCGACTACGCCCACTCCCTGGCCGACCGGCCGCCGTACGGCACGCTGGCCGGATACCGCGACGGGGCGATGGTCGCGCCGGTGCCCGACGGCTCGTGCGACATCACCGCCCACGTGGCGCTCGACGCCTGCGCGGCCGCCGGCGAGAGCGCCGGGGCCGTCACGACGGCGCTGACCACGCAGCGGGAGGCGCTGCGCGCCCTCGGCGTCACCGGGAACCGCCCGCCGGTCGAGCAGGCCAGGATCGACCCGCGCGGCTACCTGCACGCCCTCGCGCGGGCCTCCGAGGAGGCGGAGCTGATCGCCCCCGGCGGCCTCGGCGGCTTCGGCTGGCTCTCCCAGACCCGCCCCTGAAAAGACCGCCCACCCGTGGCGAACATCTCGAACGATCGCCCCCGACCCGCCCCTGAAAAGACCGTTCGGTCCCGGTGAACACCTCGAACCGATCGCCGCCGGGGCCCGGCGGCTCCGTCCGGCTCCGAAGGGGCCAAAGGACGACCTTCGACGACCGCCGGGCCGGGGGAAGGTCGCGGCCTTCCCGGTTTCCTTCGGAAGTGGCCCGATCCACCCGCCGGGGGGAGACCAAGCAAAGATCCTTTCGCCTCGTAGGGTCTATGCCATGAGCACTTCCCCGACACACGCCGTTCCCGCCGAACGCATGGCCTCTCTCCAACTGGCCGTCCAGAACTCCGCCGCCTTCTGGACGGCTCTCGCCCAGACCCGGGGAAGCGAGCTGATCCGCCGCCCCGGCTTCCTCTGCTCGGACGGACGCGAGCGCGGCGGGCTGCGGATCCTGCTGCTCTCCCCGGACCCCGGTCCGGACGATCTCGCCGAACTGACGGACCTGGCCCGGCGCCGGCTTTCCGACGGGGTCGTCGTCGAGGATCCGTTCGGCTCGGTCGACATGAGCGCTCTGGGCCTGCCCTCGGGACGGCTTCCCGTCATGATCCGCCGCCCCGGTCCGCTCCCCGCGCCACCGGCCGTGGAGGTCACCCACGTGGAGACGGTGGAACAGCTGCGGACCGCGGAAGACATCGTGGTCCACGGATTCCCGCTGACCAACTTCCAGCCCTACCGCCCGGGTGACGCCTTCTCCAAGGACCTGCTGGGCCACCCTGGAGTCGATCTGTTCCTCGCCGCGCGGGACGGGGTGCCCGCCGGGGCCTGCATGACCGTCGTCGACGGTACGGTCGGCGGGACCTACTGGGTGACCACCCTGCCCGAACACCGCTCCCACGGAGTCGGACGGGCGCTCATGCACGCGGTCCTGGCACACCTGGGGGACCTCCCCGCCACCCTGACCGCGGCCAAGGCCGGCAAGCCGCTCTACGACTCCCTCGGCTTCGACGCCATCACCGACGCGACCTGGTGGATGTGACAGGGCCCCGGGCAACGGAACCCCGCCTGAGAGCCGAGCTGCGGGACCGGTCAAAAGTACGGCCGAGACGGTGCGAACCCTGCTTTTGACCGATGCCCGGTACCGAACCGGGCCCGCAGGATGCCCCCATGTCACACGAAGACTCCCCTCCGGTGCTGAAGGCCGAGCATCCGGCCGGGCATCAGGGCAGCGGGCCGGCGCGCCCGCGTCGGACCGACGGCCGAAAAACCCCCACGACGTCCTCCCCCGGCCGCCCGCGTATCGCCGCGCTCGACGTACTGCGCGGGTTCGCGCTGTGCGGGATCCTGCTGGTCAACGTCAAGCCGATAGCCAACGTCGACGTCGGCCACGTCGTCGTGGATTCGCCGGCAGGCCCGGAGGGCGCGTGGCTGGGGCTGCTCGTCGATCAGCGCTTCTTCCCGATCTTCTCCCTGTTGTTCGGCATCGGCTTCGCACTGCTGCTGAACTCCGCCACGGACCGCGCCGCCGCCCCGCGGACACTCCTGCTCCGCCGGCTCCTGGTGCTGCTCGGGATGGGCCTGGCACACATGTTCCTGCTGTGGCGGGGCGACATCCTCACCGTCTACGCCGTCATCGGCCTGCTGGTGCTGCTGCCCTCGACCTGGCTGCCCCGGTGGGCCGTGGCCGGCCTCGCCCCCGTGCTCCTCGCGGCACCGTTGATCGCCGGCCAGAACGGGATCGTGCTGGTTCCCGGGCTGCTCCTGCTGGGCTCGGCCCTGGTCAGGTACGGAGTGATCGACCGGATGGAGCAGTCCACCCGGGTACCGGCCGTGCTGGGCCTGGTCTTCGCGGCGGGGGCGGTGCCCGCCCTGTGGTGGCAGGTCGGCCTGGCCGGCGACACGAACGACCCGGGTTTCGGCCTCTCGATGGCCGTGGCCGGGTTGCTGCTCGCGGGAGTGTACGTGTGCGTACTGCTGGTCCTGCTCAGGACTCCGCTCCGACCGGCGCTGCGGGCCGTCTTCGCACCGCTGGGCCGGATGGCGCTGACCAACTACCTGACCGCCACGATCCTGGTGCTGGCGACCGGTCACGTCCTTGGCGGCTCGCCGGAAAGCTGGTCCCTGGCGACCGTGTTCCTGATCGCCGGCGCCATCCTCTCCGCCCAGTGGCTCCTCTCCACCCTCTGGCTACGCCGATACCGCTACGGCCCCCTCGAATGGCTCTGGCGCTGGGCCACCTGGGCCCAGCGCCCGCCCTTGCGCCGCTCCCCCTGACATCACCGCGCGCGAGCCGGTTCAGACCCGCACGTCGAGGGCGGTGAGGCCACGGATGACGTACCCAGGGCCCCAGCCGGGCTCGGTGGCGAGTTCCAGCTTCGGCGCCCTGCGGAGCAGGGCACCGAAGGACTCGATCAGTTCGATCCTGGCCAGGGGGGCGCCCAGGCAGAAGTGGATGCCCGCGCCGAAGGAGATGTGCGGGTTGTCCACCCGGCCGACGTCGAAGCGGTCGGGGTCGGCGAAGACCTCGGGGTCCCGGTTGGCCGAGCCGAACAGCAGCGCCACCTCGGTGCCGCGCGGGATGTCCACCCCGCCGACGGTGATGTCCTCCAGGACCCAGCGCTCGAACATCTGCAGCGGGGTGTCCCAGCGCATCATCTCCTCGATCGCGGTGGGCAGCAGGCCGTGGTCGGCACGGAGCCGCTCCAGCTCGCCCGGGTTGCGGAAGAGCGACCACCATCCATTGCCCGTGACGTTGACCGTGGCCTCGTGCCCGGCGTTGAGCAGCAGCACGCAGGTACCGACCAGCTCCTCCTCGGTGAGCTTGTCGCCCTCCTCGGCCACCAGGGCGAGCGCGCTGATCAGGTCGTCGCCGGGGTTCGCCCGGCGGGCGCGGGCCAGCTCGACGAGGTAGGCGGAGAACTCCTCGGCCGCGCGTACCGCGGTGTGCTGGGCCTCGACGGAGGGGTTCAGCTCGTACATCCCGCAGATGTCGGCGGACCAGGGGCGGAGCAGGTGCCGGTCGGCCTCGGGCACGCCGAGCATCTCCGCGATCACGGTCACCGGGAGCGGCTCGGCGACCTCGGAGATCAGGTCTCCACCGCCGCGCTCGACGAAACGGTCCACCAGTCCCCCGGCGATCTCGGCGACCTTGGGACGGAGCGCCTCGACCATGCGCGGGGTGAACGCCTTGGAGACCAGGCGCCGGAGCCGGGTGTGCACCGGCGGCTCGACGTCGAGCATCCCGGCCCTGACCACCCGCCAGAACGGGTCCTGGAACTCGGGGTCGTCGGGCCTGCCGAACTCGGCGTGGGTCGCCACGTGCAGGTAGGAGCGGCCGAGCCGACGGTCGCGCAGCAGCGCGTTGACATCGGCGTGCCGGGCGACCAGCCACTGGCCGGTCGGTTCAAAGAAGCTGACCGGCCGCTGCCGCCTCAGCTCGTCGTAGACGTCGTACGGATGGGCGACGAATTCCGGATTCCAGGGATCAAAGCGCACACGGACATCGTAATGTCGCCCCATGCGTCAATTGCCTGTTCCGCCCCCTGGAGCTGGGCAGACGGATGCCCGGTGGCCCCACGACGGGTGAGGGCGCCATCGCCTGGGGCTGAGCCGTCTGCCGACGTTCGACAGCCCGCCACAGGCCGCTACACCTCGGTCGGGCTGTCCGACTTCTCGGGCTGGGCCGTCTTGCTGCGCAGCCGGATGTTCAGCAGCTCCACGATGAGCGAGAAGGCCATCGCGAAGTAGATGTAGCCCTTGGAGATGTGCTGCCCGAGGCCCTCGGCGATCAGCACGACGCCGATCAGCACCAGGAACGACAGGGCGAGCATCTTGATGCTCGGATGCTTGTCCACGAAGCGGCTGATCGGGCCCGAGGCGAAGAGCATCACCAGGACCGAGACGATCACGGCCGCGACCATGACACCGAGCTGGTCGACCATGCCGACCGCGGTGATGACCGAGTCGAGGGAGAAGATGATGTCCAGCAGCATGATCTGGGTGATCACCGAGCCGAAGGAGGCCGCGGCCTTGGCGCTGCCGTGCCCGGTCTTGCCCTCGATGCTGTCGTGCATCTCGATGACGCTCTTGCCCAGCAGGAAGAGACCACCGGCGAGCAGGATGAGATCCCGTCCCGAGATCGGCTGACCGAGGACCTCGAAGAGCGGCGATGTGAGTCTCACCACCCACGACAGCGCCAGCAGCAGCAACAACCGGCTGACGAGGGCCGCGAGGAGGCCCAGTCTGCGCGCCCTGTCGCGCTGCTCGGGCGGGAGCTTTCCGGCCAGGATCGAGATGAAGATGATGTTGTCGATGCCTAGCACGATCTCCAGGGCGACGAGGGTGATGAACCCTATCCAGATCTCCGGGTTGGTCACCCAGTCCAACATCTGAGCCTCCAGCTCGCCCTACTTGATCACTGCCGGCACGACGAGATCCGTCGTTCGGCGTTATTCAGCCACTACCAGGACAAACATCACCCGCCGCCAGGCGCCACCCGGCTCACTGCCCAGACGAACGGGACTCCTCATGAGTTCCCGAACATGAGAGACAGCACTTGCGAATCCCCGCCAGACGTCGGTTATAGTTCCCCCGTAGGTCATGAGTGCCAGTGACAAGCCCCGGCTCGCTGGCCGGCAACCCTCGCGTCCGCGGCGGGGTGCCCCGGGTGAGGACCTGGTCCGGCACGAGGTGTGCCGGACAAGCGCGGGCTCCAGGCACCTATGCCATGGGTTGGGGTCCGATGACCTCGAAGGAGCCCTGGCGTGTCCGCACTGACGATCCTCACCGCCACAGCCGCCGACGCAGTCGACGCGGCCACCCCCACGACCGCCCTCGGGGCCACCCCGGTGACCGTCCCCGCGACCCGTACGTCCGGCGACCGGCCGATTCCCGCCGT
>NZ_JBEXUE010000277.1:0-13616 GCF_040614275.1 Streptosporangium sp. NPDC006013 | reverse complement strand
ACCCGGACCCTGCGCGCCGACCCGAAGGAGCCCAGCGCCCTGTACGACTCCCGGCCGGTGTCGCACTCGCACTGGCCACCGCCGCCGTGGGCGTCCTGATCGTGGTGCGCCTCGACGATCTGATGGACCTGTTCACCACTTCCGGCTCGCCGCACTGATGTGCCGGCGCCTGACGTCCTTAAGTGAGGTTGTCCGATGCCTTTCCTGATCGCCGCCGTCGTGCTGGTCGGCGTGCTCTGCGTCCTCGACCTGCTGCTCACCTTCGCGGTGCTGCGCCGCCTTCGCGAGCACACCGCCGAGCTGGCGCGCCTCGCCGGAGGGACGCGGTTCGCTCCTTACGACCCGGGAGTCCTGGTCGGACGCACCCTGCCCTGGAGCGACACCGACACCGACGGTGTCGACCGGCCGCAACTCGTGGCGTTCTTCGACGTCAACTGCGACGCGTGCCACGAGCACGCGCCACAGTTCGCCGTCACGGCCCGCACCCAGGCTGCCATGGCGGTCATCTCCGGTGCCGGTCCGAGGGCCGACGACCTTGTCCAGATGGTTGCCGGCGTGTCGGGCGTCATCACGGCCGAACGCGCCGACAGCCTGGTGAAGGCGGTCGGCGTCGAAGCCTTCCCGACGTTCTTGCGCGTCGGCCCGGACGGCACGATCGTGGCGGCGCAGACGGAACTCACCACCCTCGCCGAGATGGCGTCGGCGAAGTGACGGCATCCCTGGCCTCCGACGCGAAGCCAGGTGAGGGCCGGCTGCGGCGGCTGCTGCGAGCTGTCGGCACGGTGACGTCACTGTGCTGGCGGGCCGGACCCGGTCTGGCGGCGTCCCAGTTGGCGGTCACCGTCGTCGGCGGCCTGCTGCCCGTGGGGACCGTGTGGATGACGAAGCTTCTCATCGACGAGCTGGCGACCGGTCGCCCCGACCAGGTACTGCTGCCGGTCAGCGGCCTCACCGCCATCGGGCTGGTCTCCGGGGTGCTGCCGCAGCTCATCATGTACCTGCGGGCCGAGTCGGAGCGCAGGCTGGATCGCCTGATGCAGGACCGCCTGTACACGGCGGTAAACGGATTCCAGGGCCTGTCGAGGTTCGAGAATCCGGCGTTTCTGGACGGGCTGCGCCTGGCCACCCAGGCTTCGGGAAGCACGTTGGCGCCCATCACCTCGGGTCTGTTCGACATCGGGCGCAATGCCATCACGCTGGTCAGCCTCTTGGCCGCCCTGGCCGTGCTGAGCCCGCTCATGGCGGGACTGGTGGCGCTGGCGGCGATCCCCGCCCTGGTCGCCCGGATGTCGCTGGAGAAGCGGCGGATGATGATGATCGCCGGGCAGTCCACGTCGATCCGGCGGCAGCTCTTCTACTCCTCCATGATCACCGACGTGCAGGCCGCGAAAGAGGTCCGGCTCTTCGGGCTGGGCGGCTTCCTCAAGGATCGGATGTTCGGAGAGCTGGCCACCGTCCAGGCCGGTGAGCGGCGGCTGGACCGGCGGGAGGCGCTCACCCAGTCGCTGCTCGCGACGCTCTCCGCCGCGGTCAGCGGCGCGGGGTTGATCTGGGCGGTGTACGCGGCGGTGGACGGCCGGTTGAGCCTCGGCGACGTGACCGCGTTCGCCGCCTCCGTGGCCGGAACGCAGGGTGCACTGATCTCGGTGGTGGAGAACGTGGCCAACGCCCGCCAGGCGCTGTCCCTGTTCGGCTACCACGAACAGGTGACATCGCTGCCCGACGACCTGCCGTCGCCGCGTCGCTCCACGGAGGGGCCGGCCGCCACGCTGCCCGCGCTGCGGCGGGGCATCGAGCTGCGCGATGTGTGGTTCCGATACGACGAGAGCCACCCATGGGTGCTGCGGGGAGTCGACCTGACGATCCCGCACGGCACGTCGGTCGCGCTGGTGGGGCTCAACGGGGCCGGCAAGAGCACTTTGATCAAGCTGCTGTGCCGGTTCTACGATCCGTCCCGGGGATCGATCCTCTGGGACGGCGTGGACCTGCGCGCCGTACCACCTGCCGAACTGCGCGCCAGGATGGGCGTGCTCTTCCAGGACTACATGAGCTACGACCTGACCGCGGCGGAGAACATCGGGGTGGGGGAGATCGAGGCTCTGTCCGACCGCGCCAGGATCCAGGCCGCCGCCGGGATGGCGGACGTCCACGACATCGTCGAGGCGCTGCCCCGAGGCTACGACACGCTGCTGAGCCGGATTTTCTTCGGGGACGAGGAGGAGGACACGCAGACCGGGGTGCTGCTCTCCGGAGGCCAGTGGCAGCGTCTGGCCCTGGCCCGCACGATGGTGCGCGAGCGGCGCGACCTGCTCATCCTCGACGAACCCAGCTCGGGCCTGGACGCGCAGGCCGAGTACGAGATGCACCGGCGGCTGCGCGAGCATCGCATGGGGCGCACCAGCCTGCTCGTGTCGCACCGGCTCGGTTCTGTCCGCGACGCGGACCTGATCGTCGTACTCGGCGACGGCCGGATCGTCGAGCAGGGAACGCACGACGACCTCATGGCCGCGGGCGGAGGATACTCCCAGCTGTTCGAGGTGCAGGCCAGGGGCTATCGCGAGGATGCCGGCGTTCAGTGACCGGGTGCCCCCCGAATGGCTCGCCGAGCAGATCACCCGCATGGGCGTTCCGGCCATCGCCGCCCGGGGAGCCGCGATCCGTCGGCACATCCAGGACAGCCCGGCCCCCATCGCTGCTGACGTCCTCGGCTTCCACCCCGTCACCATGGCCAAGCTCACCGCTTCACAGATGGCGGCTTCCCTACCTGTGGGTCAGGAGCCATTGACGGAGTGAGCACTCACTCCGCAAACTGGGAGCATGGAAACCACCACCGCCCGACGGCGCGCGCCGGGAATGAGCCCGGAGCGGCGCCGCCAGATGATCGTGGCCGTCGCCCTCCCCCTGGTCGCCGAGTACGGCGCGGCGGTGACCACCGCCCAGATCGCCAGAGCCGCCGGAATCGGCGAGGCCACGATCTTCCGGGCGTTCACCGACAAGGACGAGTTGCTCGACGCCTGCATGGCCGAGGCGCTCCGCCCGGACCAGGTGCTGGAGCAGCTCGCCGCGATCCCGCTCGACCAACCGCTGGCCGGGCGTCTCGTCGAGGCCGCCGACGCGATGCGGGCGCACATGGCCCGGATCGGCACCGTCATCGCCGCCCTGCACGCCTCAGGGCGCCGCCCTCGCGACCGCCCCGGTGTGCGGCTTCCCCCTCGAGGCCCCGAGGCGGCGTCCCGGGCCCCTGCGGGCGCGCCCTCTCCGCCGAAGCGGGAGGCCGGAACGCCCGCCCCGGACCGAGGGGAGGGAGATCCGTCACCGGAGCGCGAGGATGCGGCCCGGCTTGACCGGGAGTCCTCGTTCAGGGAGACCCGCACGGCGCTGGCCGAGTTGTTCGAGCCCGAGCGCGACTCCCTCCGGCTGCCCCCGGAACGCCTGGCCGCGCTCTTCCTCGCCATGGTGTTCGCCGGCGCCCGCCAGCCGGAGGGCGTCCCCGAGCTGAGTGCCGACCTCGTCGACGTGTTCGTCCACGGTGCCCTGACCTGAGCCGGCTCGCCGTGGGCCGGCCCGGTCTCGCTCGGTCTCATCCGCCCGGCCGACACCCGGGGCCGCCGCTTCGGAGCGTCACGGCCGAAGGAGGGCGTCGCGGCCTACCGGGTGCCCGGCGGTCACCTCCCCTGCCCACTCCACCCCGATCTCACCTGACCGCACCCGTCTGCCCCGTCCTCGGACGATCCCGAAGACCCCACCGAAAGGCCCCCGCAATGACGATCACGTTGAACCACACCATCGTGCCCGCGCTCGACAAGCAGGAGGCGGCCGACTTCTTCGCGGGCATCATGAACCTGGAGTGCCTGCCGCCCGCCGGAGCACACGGTCACTTCGCCCCGGTCCGGGTGAACGGGTCCCTCACCCTCGACTTCATGACCGTGGAAGACCCCGAAGGGCACCACCTGGCCTTCGACGTCGACCCGGCCACCTTCGACGGGATCCTCGCCCGGCTCGAGGACCGGGGCGTGCCGTACGGCAACCACCCCGCCCACCACGACAACGGGCGGATCGACCATCCACTCCGCCCTCGCGGCCTGTTCTTCGCGGACGAGACGGGCAACCTCTACGAGGTCATGTCCGACTGACCGCCACGCCCCGGGCCGGTCCAGGTGAAGCGGGGCGGACGACGTTCGAGGAAGGCCGCGACGCCCTCGGTGACCTCCTCACGCGCCTCCTTCTGCCACAGCAGGAAGCGCGCCTCGTCGGCGCGGCCGTCCACGATCTCCTTCGCGGCGGCCACCGTCAGCTGGGAGCGGCCGGCCAGGGTGCGGGCGAGGCCGTACACGCGCTCGGACAGCTCCGCTGCCGGCAGGACCTCGTCCACCAGGCCGGTGCGCAGGGCACGGTCGGCACCGATGAGCTCCGCGGAGAAGAGCAGGAACTTGGCGGTGGACGGGCCGACGGCGGCGGTGAGGCGGCGGGTGGAGCTCGGCGGGTAGACGATGCCGAGCTTGGCGGGAGTGATGCCGAAACGGGCTCCCTCGGCGGCCAGGCGCAGGTCACAGGCGAGGGCGAGCTGGCAGCCGCCGCCCACGCAGAAGCCCTCGATCATCGCGATCACCGGTTTGGGGAACTCCGCCAGCGCCCGCTCCGCGGCGACTGTCGCCCCCGTGTCATCGCCGCTCTCGTCGCCGTTTCCGGCGAGTTCGGCGATCTCCGAGATGTCGGCCCCTGAGCAGAAGGTACCTGCCGCCCCGGTGAGCACCAGCACCCGCACGGCCGGATCGTCCGCCAGCGGCGCGAGCAGCGCGGGCAGGGCCCGCCACATGGCCGCGCTCAGCGCGTTGCGCTTCTCTGGGCGGTTGATCCTCAATGTGGCGACATGCTGGTCAACGGACAGTTCAAAGCCTTCGGAGATCTGCACGGGATAGATTCTCCCGGTACGCTTCATGATCTTGTCGTCAGACCGCCCCAAAGTATGAGAAACCACATGTTCGGCATCATTTGCCCCCCCCGCAGTGAGCACTCCTGTGCGGCACCGCGCCCGAACGTCCGCGGTGGCCGCGACGGGTGCCGCCGCGACCTCGGTATCCGAGACATCCGGAGGACTCGGCCCACCGGACATCGCGGGACACCTCCGGACCGCACTCCCGACGCGGCCGGCCCAAGAAACCGGTCGCCTCAGGACGGAGCCGGCCGATCGCCATCCTCATCGCCGGAACGCCCCGGTGCCGGCGCCGTCAGGCCGGTGAGCGTCCCGGGAAGGGAGGCGGGCATGGGCGGATTCTCGACCCGGAAGCGAGGCAGAGCCTGGGGATACTTCTCGCGGACGAAGGCCACCAGGTGCTCGCGGATGTCGCACTTGAGGTCCCAGGCGCTGGCGGAGTCGGCGGCGCTCATCAGGGCGCGCAACTCCAGCAGCCCGTTGGGAAGGGTGTCGGTGACCTGGATGGTCCAGTCCTTCTGGTCCCAGAGCGGGTGCACCCGCAGGGCGTGGTAGAGCTCGGTGCGCAGTTCCTCGACCGGCACCGACCAGTCGACCCGGATGAACACGTGGCCGATCACCCTGCTGCTGTGCCGGGTCCAGTTCTCGAACGGGTTGGTCGTGAAGTAGGAGACGGGCAGGACCAGCCGGCGCTCGTCCCACAGCCGCAGCACCACGTAGGTCAGGCTGAGCTCCTCGATGCGGCCCCACTCGCCCTTCACCACGACGACGTCGTCCAGGCGGAGCGCGTCGCTGAAGGCCAGCTGAAGGCCGGCGAGCAGGTTGCCCAGTGTCGACTGGGCGGCGATGCCGACGACGACGCCGGCGATCCCGGCCGAGGCCAGCAGACCGGCGCCGAGCGCCCGTACCTGGGGGAAGGTGAAGAGCATCGCGCCCAGCGCCACCACGATTATCACCGCCGAGGCGACCCTGCGGACCAGGGTGATCTGGGTGCGGATGCGGCGTGCCCTGCGGTTGCCCTCGCCCTGGACCGTGACCAGGCGGTCCAGGACCACGTCGGTGACGGCGTAGGCGGCCTGGATGACCAGCCAGGTGGCGCACCCGATCATCGCCACGCTGAGGCCGCGGTCGATCACCTGGCTGACCGAGCCCTCCGCCATACCGGGCTCGTAGGCGGTGTAGGCGGTCGCCACGGCGGCCATGGCGAACCCCGGCCAGGTGCAGCGGCTCACGACCGGACCGGCGAGCGCCCACTTCTCACCGATCAGCCGTGAGCGCAGCACCCTGCGCACCACCTCCACCGCCACGACTGCGGCGGCCACGGAAATGATCATGATGATCCAGCTGGACACTGACGACTTCCCCTTCGTCGCTCTCTTCCCCGGACCATCAGCCAATCAGAAGGACTCGTCGAAAGCGACATTCCCCTCGACGGCTATCTGGTAGGCCGAAACCCGCCGCTCGAAGAAGTTGGCCAGCTCCTGCACGTCCTGCAACTCCATGAACGCGAACGGGTTGGCCGTGCCGTACCGGACGGGCATCTGGAGCCTGACCAGCCGCTGGTCGGCCACGTACTCAAGGTAGCGTCGCATCTGCTCCACCCCCATTCCCGGCAGGCCGTCGCCGCACAGGTCGGCCGCGAAGGCCAGTTCGGCCGCCACCGCCTCCTCGATCATCCGGGTGACCTGCTCGGTGAGCTTGTCGTCGAACAGGCCGGGCTCCTCGGCCCGCACGGTCTCCACGACGCCGAAGGCGAACTCCATGTGCATGGACTCATCACGGAAGACCCAGTTCGTCCCGGTGGCCAGGCCGCTGAGCAGCCCTCTGGCGCGGAACCAGTAGACGTAGGCGAAGGCCCCGTAGAAGAACAGGCCCTCGATGCACGCCGCGAAGCAGATCAGGTTGAGCAGGAACGTCCGCCGGTCCTCCCGGGTCTCCAGCCGGGTCAGCCCGCCGAGCGAGTCGATCCAGCGGAAGCAGAACTCCGCCTTGTCGCGGATCGAGGGGATGTGCTCGACCGCGGCGAACGCCTTGACCCGCTCGTCGTGGTCGGGCAGGTAGGTGTCCAGCAGGGTCAGGTAGAACTGGACGTGCACCGCCTCCTCGAACAGCTGCCTGCTGAGATAGAGACGCGCCTCGGGGGCGTTGAGGTGCTGGTAGAGGTTGAGGACGAGGTTGTTGGCCACGATCGAGTCGCCGGTGGCGAAGAACGCCACGAGGCGGTTGATCAGGTGACGCTCCTCGGGCGTCATCCTCGCCAGGTCCGCCAGGTCGGAGGCGAGATCCACCTCCTCGACGGTCCAGGTGTTGCGGATCGCGGCCCGGTAGCGCTCGTAGAACTCGGGGTAGCGCATCGGCCGCAGGGTGAGGTCCATGCCGGGGTCGAGCAACATCGGGAAAATGCCTTTCGGAGTGGCTGAGGGGTGACGGGGTGCCCTCGGGACGGGCCGCCGGCAGGCCTACTGGCAGGCGTCGCAGTACTCGGGGTTCTCCAGGGAGCAGGCGACGGCCTGGGGGTCGAGGACGGGGACGGGGACCTCCCCGGCCACCGGTGCCGCCACGGTGGCCTGCGCGATCCGGGTGGCCGGGCGCGAGCGCAGGTAGTAGGTGGTCTTCAGGCCCGACTTCCAGGCGTAGGCGTACATCGAGGAGAGCTTGCCGATGGTCGGCGTGGCCATGAACAGGTTCAGCGACTGCGACTGGTCGATGTACGGGGTGCGTGCGGCGGCCAGGTCGATCAGCGCCTTCTGCGGCAGCTCCCAGGCGGTCCGGTAGAGCAGCTTCAGGTCGGCGGGGATCTCGGGAATGTCCTGAACGGAGCCGTCGGCGCGCTTGATCGCGTCACGGATCCGCGAGGTCCACAGCCCCCGGGCCCGCAGGTCGGCGACGAGGTAGCGGTTGACCTGGAGGAACTCACCCGAGAGGGTCTCGCGCTTGAAGATGTTGGAGACCTGCGGCTCGATGCACTCGTAGCAACCGGCGATGGAGGCGATCGTGGCCGTGGGCGCGATCGCGATCATCAGCGAGTTACGCAGCCCCGTTCCGGCGATCCGCTCCCTGAGCTCCGTCCACGCGGCCGACGTCGCGGCCCCGTAGTGGTCGGGGTGGAGCACCCCGGCGGCGGCCCTGGTCTCCCGGTACGAGGGATGGCGGCCCCGCTCCGCGGCCAGGTCCGAGGAGGTCCGGTAGGCGGCCAGCGCGATCTCCTCGGAGATCCGGGTGGACAGCTCCAGCGCCCGCGGCGAGTCGAACGGCAGCCGCAGCGTGAACAGCACGTCGGCCAGGCCCATCACGCCGAGCCCGATCGGGCGCCACCTCTGGTTGGCGGCCCGGGCCTCGGGGGTCGGGTAGAAGCCCAGGTCGATGGTGCGGTCGAGGAACCGCACGGCGGTGCGGACCGTCGCGCGCAGCCGCGCCCAGTCGATCCCGTCTCCGGAGTCCCCGGACAGGTGGGCGGCCAGGTTGATCGAGCCGAGGTTGCAGACCGCGGTCTCGGCGTTGCTGGTGACCTCGAGGATCTCGGTGCAAAGGTTCGACAGATGGATGACGTTTTCCGGCCTGGCCGTCTGGTTGGAGGTCCGGTTGGCCGCGTCCTTGAAGGTCATCCAGCCGTTGCCGGTCTGGGCGAGCGTGCGCATCATCCGGCCGTACAGGGTGCGGGCGGGGAGCTGCGCGGTGAACCGGCCCTCGGCCTCGGCGGCCCGGTAGGCGTCGTCGAACGCGGCACCGTACAGGTCGGTGAGGTGCGGGACCTCCTTGGGGTCGAACAGTGACCACACGCCGTCGGCCTCGACCCGGCGCATGAACTCGTCGGGGATCCAGTTGGCCAGGTTCAGGTTGTGCGTGCGGCGGGCCTCCTCGCCGGTGTTGTCGCGCAGTTCGAGGAACTCCTCGATGTCGGCGTGCCAGGGCTCCAGATAGACGCAGGCCGCACCCTTGCGGCGGCCGCCCTGGTTGACCGCGGCGACGCTTGCGTCCAGGGTGCGCAGCCAGGGCACGATGCCGTTGGAATGGCCGTTGGTACCACGGATCAGCGAGCCCCGCGAGCGGATCCGGCTCCAGGCGATCCCGATGCCCCCGGCGTACTTCGACAGCCGCGCGACCTGCCCGTAGCGCTCGTAGATGGCCTCCAGCTCGTCGCGGGGCGAGTCGAGCAGGAAGCACGAGGAGAGCTGGGGCCTGCGCGAGCCGGAGTTGAACAGCGTGGGCGAGCTGGGCAGGTAGGACAGGGTGGCCATGAGCGCGTACAGCTCGGCGGCCTCCTCGACGGTCTCGGACAGGCCACAGGCCACCCGGAGGAAGAAGTGCTGCGGACGCTCCAGCACCTTGCGGGTGCGCGGGTGACGCAGCAGGTAGCGGTCGTAGACGGTACGCAGCCCGAAGTACTCGAATCTGGCGTCGGCGTCCGGCTCGATGAGCGCGTCCAGGACCCCGGCGTGGGCGGCCACGAACTCCGCGAGCCCGTCGGCGATCAGCCCCGCCTCGTGCGTCGCGGCGACCGACTCGGAGAAGTCGCGGACGTCGTGCTCGGCGGCCTCGTCGGCGATCAGCTCGGCCAGCAGCGCGGCGGCGACCCTGGAGTTCTCGGGGTCGGTGATCACCCGGGCCGCCGCCTCGTCGATGGCCAGCCTGCGATCGACCGGCGCGTTCCCGGCGTTCTCCGCCACGGTTCCCGCCGCGATCCCTGCCGCGATCCCTGCTGCGGTCTCTGCTGCGGTCTCTGCCAAGGCCTGTGTCACGTGGTGTTCCTCGCTCGCTCTGACTTCCCCGTACGGCTCCGCCGGAGGGGCACGCGTCCGCGAGCGATCCCGGGCACGCCGGACCGCCTCGTTCCGCGGGCCCTCCCACGAGGCCCTGGACAATCACGTCACCGGCAGGTCTTCGGACTCACGGGCGCCCTGCGCATGCCTACCGGCCGTCGCTTCCCGGGCATGGTTCACCCAGTGCTCACATGACGGCTTTCGTTCCCGTTCACCGCTGCGGGGCAGTCCCGGAATCTCACCGGGTTCCCTCTTGCCTCGCCCCTCCCGGGGCGAACCAGCAACGAGCAGGATCCTACATCTAGGGGCGTCTGACGCAACTACCCCAACAAGTTGTGTCGGAGGACTTCAGCAGCCCGAGCTCGTGAAGCACCCCGCGGGTGCGGGCCGTCTCGGTGAAGAGCCACTGGCGGAAGTCGTCACCGCCGAGGTAGACCCGGCTCCATCCATTGGCCGCGCACAGGGCGCGCCAGCGCGGCGCGGCGTCGATCCTGTCACACAGGGCGATCGCGGCGTCCCGGTCCGCCTGGCTCATGCCCTTGGGTCCCAGCAGGCCGCACCAGTCGCTGTACTCCAGCCGGACCTCGACCTCCAGGAGCGTCGGCGCGTCGATCCCGTCGAGCCGGCTGCCCGAGGAGACCACCAGGGGACGCAGGCGGCCCGCGGCGATCTCGGGCCGCAGGGCGCGGGCCGACCCCAGCAGGGCCGCCACCCGTCCGACCTGGAGCGCCTCGGCGGCATCCTCGGCGCCGAGGAACCCCGCGTACTCCAGCAACCGGGCGTCCACCCCGAGGCACTTGCCGATCATGCCGTAGAGCACGTGGTCGGAACCGCCCTCCGGCCGGCCGCCGACCGTCAGCACCGCCGGGTTGCGGCGCAGCTCCGCGGCGAAGTCCTCGAAGGTGCGCAGGCGGGAGTCCGAGGGGACGACCAGGACCGCCCAGTCGCCGACCAGGCGGGCGAGAGGGGTGGCGGCGTCCACCACCGCGGTGGTGTTGGCGATCTCCGCGGCCGTCACCATCGGCATCGCGGTGACGAGCAGCCTGCCCTCGCGCGTGAACGAGCCGTGTACGGCGCCGAACGCGTCACGCGGGACGGAACCCAGGGCTCCCGGCCGCTCGACGGCCATGGCGGAGCGCGCCAGCCCCGACAGGACCAGGACGGAGGCGAGCCTGCCCGCGATGCCGTCCCAGCCGTGGCCGTCGGCGGTGGGTTCGAGGATGCTCAGGCGGCCCACGGCCGAGTCGGCGGAGTCATCGTTCAGGTCGCAGCCCGCGACGACCATGGCACCCGCCGCCAGCGCGAAAAACCTCCTACGGAGCATAAGCGCCCCTTCCCCCAAGAACCCCCTATACCGTAGGTTACCTCCTTATCGCTATCTGTTACAGGCTGGGGGCGGCCACCACCGGCGGCCGCCCCGCGAGCCGTCTCACTCCACCGTGACGCTCTTGGCCAGGTTGCGGGGCTTGTCGACGTCCCGCCCCAGTGCCACGGCGGCATGGTAGGCGAAGAGCTGGAGCGGGATCGACAGCAGGATCGGGTCCAGCTCGGTCTCGTTCCTGGGCACCACGACGCAGTCGTCGGCCAGCTTGGGGTCGGCCGCGCGGTGACCGACCATGAGCACCCGGCCGCCCCGGGCGCGGATCTCACCCAGCGTGGTGAGGTTCTTGTCCAGCAGCTCGTCGTCGGGGACGATCGCCACGGTCGGCATGTCCGGGCCGATCAGCGCCAGCGGCCCGTGCTTGAGCTCGCTGGCCGGGTACGCCTCGGCGTGCACATAGGAGATCTCCTTGAGCTTCTGCGCGCCCTCGCGGGCCACCGGATATCCCCGGACCCGGCCCACGAACATCATGCTCGGCGCATCGGCGTACTTCTGCGCCAGCTCCTTGAGCCGCGGCTCCAGCGTCAGGATCTCCTTGATCTGGTCCGGCAGCCTCCGCAGGCCCTCGCAGATCCGGCGGCCGTCGGCGGGGGACAGGTCACGCACCCGGCCGAGGTGCAGCGCGAGCAGCGCGAAGGCCACGGCGGTCGAGGTGAACGCCTTCGTGCTCGCCACCGAGACCTCGGGCCCCGCGTGCAGGTAGACGCCGCCGTCGCACTCACGGGCGATCGCGCTGCCCACGGTGTTGACGATGCCGAGCACCCGGCCGCCCTTGCGCTTGAGCTCCTGGACGGCGGCGAGGGTGTCGTAGGTCTCCCCCGACTGGCTGATCGCCACATACAGGGTGTCCGCCTCCACCACCGGGCTGCGGTAGCGGAACTCGCTGGCCGGCTCCGCGTCGGCCGGAATGCGCGCCAGCTCCTCGATGAGCTGCGCGCCGATCTGGCCCGAGTAGTACGCGGAACCACAGCCGATGATCTTCACCCGGCGGAACGAGCGGGTCTCCCGCGCGTCCATGTTGAGGCCGCCCAGGTGGGCGATGTGGAAGCGGTCGTCCAGACGCCCGCGAAGCGTCCTGGCCACGGTGTCGGGCTGCTCGGAGATCTCCTTGAGCAGGTAGTGCTCGTAACCGCCCGTGTCGTAGTGTCCCGCCTCCCAGTCGACGGTCAGCGTCTCCTTGGCCGTCTCCCGCGCGTCGCTGGCGAAGGTGTTGAACCCGTCCGCCTTGAGCACGGCGATCTCGCCGTCCTCCAGGTGGACCACCTGGCGGGTGTAGCGGACCAGCGCGGCGACGTCCGACGCGGCGAACATCTCCTTCTCACCGATGCCCAGCACGATGGGGCTTCCGTTGCGGGCCACCACCACCTCGCCGGGGCGCTCGGAGTCGATCACCGCGATGCCGTACGTGCCGACGACCCGCTTGAGCGCGGTCCTGACGGCCTCCTCCAGGGAGTCGGCCTCCTTGACCGTACGGGCGATCAGGTGCGAGAGCACCTCGGTGTCGGTCTCCGACAGGAAGATCGCGCCGTCGGCCTCCAGCTTGGCGCGCAGCTCGTCGGCGTTCTCGATGATGCCGTTGTGCACGATGGCGATGCGCTCGTCGGTGGACAGATGAGGGTGGGCGTTGACGTCACTGGGCGCGCCGTGGGTGGCCCAGCGGGTGTGGCCGATGCCCAGCCCGCCCTTGAACCGCGCGGGCACGACCGCCGCCAGGTCGGCCACCCGGCCCTTGACCTTGCGCATCTTCAGACCCTTGTTGGAGACCACCACCCCGGCCGAGTCGTAGCCCCGGTACTCAAGACGCTGCAGACCCTCCAGCAGGATGGGGGCCGCGTCCTTGGGCCCTACATAGGCCACGATTCCACACATGTAACCGTTCCTTATCCATAGACGATCCGGCGCAGCTGGCGCAGGGAGAGTTCGGGTGCCGCGACACGGCGTACCGCCAGCTCGGCGGCCAGCCTGGGGAAGATCTCGTCATTGACCAGCCCTCTCCCCTTGAGCTCCGCGTGACGCCGCCTGACGAAATCCTCAAGGGGTTCGGAGAAGTAGGCAAGCACGTCGGCGACGACTCGCGCCGCTTCGCCCGGGCCGAGGGCACTCGTCCGGGTCAGGTGGGTGATCAGATCCTCATACGGATGCCGTGTCGTGGGCACAGAGCAGGACCATACGCATCCGGGAGAGAGCACACCAAGTTTTCTGCCCGATTCCGGGCAGAGAATCTCCACAATGCCGCAACCTCGCCGCAACGCGCGACAATCGGCAATCTCTGATAACTCTAAGTAGCCATCAGAGGGGGAGGAACCATCATGCGCCGCCTGCCGGGGATCACCGTCGTCGCCGCTCTCGCCGTACTGGTCTCGGCCGTCCCAGCACAGGCGGCACACCCGGGGGATCAGGTGACACGGCCCCGGAAGCGCCCGGCACCCGCCACGACCGCGACCTCCTCCGGCACCGTCGCCGGCACCGTCGCCGACACGCCGCCATCGGCGGGAACGG
Source organism: Streptosporangium sp. NPDC006013 (assembly GCF_040614275.1). Lineage (NCBI taxonomy): Bacteria > Bacillati > Actinomycetota > Actinomycetes > Streptosporangiales > Streptosporangiaceae > Streptosporangium > Streptosporangium sp. NPDC006013. The sequence goes on along the minus strand of NZ_JBEXUE010000277.1, from coordinate 43 downwards.
GAGATCGGAAGAGCGTCGAGGAGGGAAAGAGTGTAGTTGTGAT
>NZ_JBEXUE010000276.1:0-13664 GCF_040614275.1 Streptosporangium sp. NPDC006013 | reverse complement strand
GAGGACCGGCGCGGCGTCCTGGTCTCCCTGACCGACGCCGGGCGAACCCGGGTGGACAACGCCTTCGCCGACCTGCTGCGCCGCGAACGCGAGCTCCTCGCGAGCCTGCAGGAACGCGAACAGCAGGCCCTTTCGGACCTGCTGCGCACGCTACTCGTCCCTTTTGACGCGACCGACACCGGAGCGCACTGACCTCCCGTGCCCGAGGGCGGCGGGATAAACCCGGCGCGCCCCGAAGGGTGTTCCCAGCCACCCTCTCGGGCCTCAACGCACGGCCCCGAGAGGCTCACTCTCCCAGGCGGTCGGCCAGCTCCAGCCACTCACCCTCGATCGAGTCCTTCTCCGCGAGGATCTCCTTCAGCTGCGCGTCGAGCGAGGCCAGCCGCTCGTAGTCGGCGGCGGCGTCGGCCATGGACTCGTGCAGTTTCGCCTCGCGGCCGCTCAGCTTGTCGAGCTGGCGTTCCAGCCGGGAGAGCTCCTTGCGGAGATCGCGCTCCTCACGCGCCGACAGACCGGGCGCCGTCTCCTTCGCGACCGTGGCCGAGGTGGCGGAGGCCGCACCGGAGACCGCGCCGGACGCCGCGCGCGCGGACAGGGCCGCGCCCGAGGCCCGCCGGGACAGGTACTCATCCACTCCGCCGGGGAGCATCGACAGCCTGTGGTCACCGAGCAGCGCGACGGTCCTGTCGGTGACCCGCTCCAGGAAGTAACGGTCGTGACTGACCAGGATCAGCGTGCCCGGCCAGCCGTCGAGCAGGTCCTCCAGCTCGTTGAGCGTCTCGATGTCGAGGTCGTTGGTCGGCTCGTCGAGCAGCAGCACGTTGGGGTCGTCCATCAGGAGGCGGAGCAGCTGCAGGCGGCGCCGCTCGCCACCGGACAGGTCACCGACGACCTTCCACTGCGCGTCCCCCTTGAAGCCGAGGCGCTCCAGCAGCTGGGAGGCGGTCCACTCCTTCTTGCCGACCTGCACGAACTTGCGGACCTCCTCGACGGTCTCCAGCACCCGGCGCTCAGGGTCGAGCTCGCCCAGCTCCTGCGACAGGTGCGCCAGGCGGACCGTCTTGCCGCGTACCAGCCTGCCCGAGTCGGGGTGCACGGTACCGGCGAGCAGGCGGAGCAGCGAGGACTTGCCGGAGCCGTTCACTCCGATCAGGCCGATCCGGTCGCCGGGACCGAACTGCCAGGTCGAGTGGTCGAGGACCAGCGGTCCCTGGCCGGGCCCCCCGGCGTGCAGCGTGACGTCCTCAAGGTCGTAGACCGTGCGTCCCAGCCGGGCCGCGGCGAACTTGACCAGTTCGACGCTCTCCCTGGCCGGAGGCTCGTCGGCGATCAACGCCTGGGCTGCGTCGATGCGGAACTTGGGCTTGGAGGTGCGGGCGGGCGGACCCCGGCGGAGCCAGGCGATCTCCTTGCGCATCAGGTTCTGGCGGCGGGCCTCGGAGGCGGCGGCCACCCGGGCGCGCTCGGCCTTGGCCAGCACGTACGCGGCGTACCCGCCCTCGTAGCGCTCGACCGAGCCGTCTGTGACCTCCCACGTCCTGGTGGAGACCGCGTCGAGGAACCACCGGTCGTGGGTGACGACCAGCAGTGCCGTCCTGCGGCCGGCCAGGTGCCTGGCGAGCCAGTCGATGGCCTCGATGTCGAGGTGGTTGGTGGGCTCGTCCAGGATGATCAGGTCGTGCTCGTCGATGAGCAGCTTGGCGAGGGCGGTGCGGCGCCGTTCACCTCCCGACAGGCTCCCGGCGAGCGCGGTCAGGTCGATGTCGCCGAGCAGGCTGGCGAGGATCTCACGGATGCCCGCGTCACCCGCCCACTCGTGCTCGGACCTGTCACCGAGGACGATGTCGCGCACCGGCCGCGCCGGGTCGAGGTCGTCGCCCTGCGACAGCCTCCCTACCTGGAGCCCCCGGTTATGGGTGACCCTCCCGGCATTGGGCTTGAGGTCACCGGCTATCACCGAGATGAGGGTGGTCTTGCCACCGCCGTTGCGGCCGACCACACCGATGCGGTCGCCCGCCTCGATGCCGAGTGAGACGTCGTTGAGCAGGGGCTTGGGACCGTAGGAGTGGGAGACCGACTCAAGATTGACCAGATTCATCGCCAGACAAGCGTATCCGCTCCCGGCCCACGCGGCCCCCGCCGCGAGAACCGTCCCGTCCCTGACGGCGCCTTCGGGCGCCTCCATCGGATGGCCGCCTCGACCGGCGAGACCGGCCGGTCGTGCCCGCAGGAAGCCTAGACGACCACCGGGCCGGGCACGGGGCCGTGGGCGGTGATGACGTCGCGCGCCACGCCGGCGTCCTTCAGGCAGGCTGCCAGCTCGCCCGCGTGGGCCGCCGACCGGGCGAGGAAGGCGCAGGTGGGCCCGGAACCGGAGACCAGCGAGCCGAGGGCGCCCTGCTCCCGCCCCGCGTCCAGGGTGCGGGCCAGCGAGCCGCGCAGCGCCACGGCGGCGGGCTGCAGGTCGTTGCCGAGCTGGACACCAAGGGCCTCCGCGTCACCCTCGCGGAGCGCGGCCAGCAGCGCCTCGGCGGCCTGGGGCCAGGCCACCAGCTCACCGCTCGCCTGGCGGAGGCGGTCGCACTCGGCGTAGACCGCGGCCGTGGACAGGCCGCCGTCGGCCAGCGCGAACACCCAGTGGAAGGTGCCCGCGACGTCCAGCGAGGTCAGCCGCTCTCCCCTGCCGGTGCCGACCGCAGTACCGCCGAGCAGGGCGAAGGGGACGTCGCTGCCGAGGTCGGCGGCGATCTCCATCAGGTCCTCACGCGGCAGGCCGAGACCCCAGAGCTCGTTGCAGGCGACCAGGGCCGCGGCGGCGTCGGCGCTGCCGCCCGCCATGCCGCCCGCCACCGGGATCGACTTGCGGATGAGCAGGTTCACCCCGTACGGGCGGCCCGCGTGCCCGGCCAGCGCGAGGGCCGCCCGGATCGCGAGGTTGTCGCCGTCCTCGGGCACCTGGTCCGCGGACTCGCCCTCCACTCGGACGCTCATCCCGGTCTCCGCGGTGGCCGTGACCTCATCGAAGATCGAGACGGCGTGGAAGACGTTGACGAGGTCGTGGTAGCCGTCATCCCGTAGCGGGCCGACGGCAAGTTGCAGGTTGACCTTCGCTGGTACGCGGACGGTCACGGAGTTCATGCGTCCCCCATGGGGGCTCGCTCACTGGTCACGACGTCAGATCGTAACGGGATCCCTCCCCCCCGCACGCAAACGAACCGGCAAATCACACTATGTACCGCTTTTAGGCGTACGGTTCTCCGCGATCCTCGCGAAATCCTCGACCCTGAGCTGCTCGCCGCGGGTGGCGGGGTCGATCCCGGCGGCCCGCAGCGCCCGCTCCGCGGCGGGGGCAGTACCGGCCCAGGAGGCGAGGGCGGCACGCAGGGTCTTGCGACGCTGGGCGAAGGCGGCGTCCACCACCGCGAAGACCTCCTCGCGGGTGGCCACCGTCGTGGGCGGCTCCCGCCTGACCATCGCGACCAGGCCGGAGTCGACGTTGGGAACCGGCCAGAAGACGGTGCGGCCGACGGGACCGGCCCGGCGGACGTCGGCGTACCAGGCGGCCTTGACCGAGGGGATGCCGTAGACCTTGGAACCGGGGGCGGCGGCCAGCCGGTCGGCGACCTCGGCCTGGACCATGATCAGGACCTTGCGCAGCGACGGCTGCGTCTCCAGCAGGTGGAGCAGCACCGGGACCGACACGTTGTAGGGAAGGTTGGCGACCAGCGCGCTTGGCCGCTCCGCGGGCAGATCCTCGGGCAGGACACGCATGGCGTCGGCGAGCACCACGGTGAGCCGGTCGGCGAGCTCCGGGGCGTGCCGGTCGACCGTCAGCGGCAGCTGGGCGGCGAGAACGGGATCGATCTCCACCGCGATCACGCCGCGGACCTCGGGAAGCAGCGCGAGCGTGAGCGACCCCAGCCCTGGACCCACCTCGATGACCACGTCGTCGGGCTCAAGCTCGGCCACCCTCACGATCTTGCGGACCGTGCCCGCGTCGATCACGAAGTTCTGGCCAAGCTTCTTCGTAGGACGAATATTGAGCTTGTCCGCCAAAATACGTATTTCCGCTGGACCAAGAAGGCTCATGCTGATTCCCTCCACAGCGGTTCGGATCCGGCATCTCCCGGACCGCTGTGGCCTCCGGCTCGTCCGCCTCGATCACCCAAGGTTGCTCTCCCATGTCATCCGACAAGTTTCCCGCACCGAAGCCCATGCGAGGACGCGTGATGGAGCACGAGAGGTTCCGTTGTGGATAACGTTGCCATACGGGGGACCGACTGCGAGGAAGGGAACCTCTCCGGTGAAGAGGACGTGAACCAGCCCGGTGTCGAAGGACTGCGATCCACCGACCCCGAGCGTATCGGGGCCTACCGCCTGCTCGGACGCCTTGGCGAGGGCGGGATGGGGACCGTCTACCTGGCACTGGCGCCGGCGGGACGACCGGTCGCGCTCAAGGTGGTGAAGGCGGAGGTCGCGGTCGAGGACGGCTTCGCCGCGAGATTCCACGCGGAGGTCGAGAACGCCCGGCGGGTGGCCTCGTTCTGCACGGCGCAGGTGCTGGACAACGGCACCGGCGACGACAACCGGCCGTACATGGTCACCGAGTACATCGCGGGCACGCCGCTGTCCCGCCAGATCTCCGAGCACGGCGCGCTGGAACCTGGAACGCTGCACGGCGTGGCCCTGGGGGTGGCGGCGGCGCTGGCCGCGATCCATGTCGCCGGCCTGGTGCACCGCGACCTCAAACCCGCCAACGTGATCCTGTCCATGTCCGGGCCCCGGGTGATCGACTTCGGCATCGCCAGGGCCCTTGACTCCACGCACAGCTTCACCCGCTCGGGCGAGGTACTCGGCAGCCCCGGCTGGTGGGCCCCTGAGCAGGTCCGTGGCCTGGCCATCACGCCGGCCGCGGACATCTTCGCCTGGGGCTGCCTGGTCGCGTACGCGGGCAACGGCCGCCATCCCTACGGGCGGGGCGACCTGATAACGATGGCCACCCGGCTGCTCAACAGCCCGCCCGACCTGGGCGCGCTCCCCGCCCCGCTGAACGACCTGGTCCGCCGCGCGACCGCGATGGACCCCTACCAGCGGCCCACCGCCCAGGACCTGCTGATCGCCCTGGTCGGCGGCGGGATCGCCGCTCCGTCCTCACCGGCTCCCACCCGGGCCGACCCGCCCACGTTGATAGCCAGTGACCTGCTCCACGAGTCCTGGCAGCCACCCGCCAACGTGGAGCCCGACTCCACCCAGACGCTCAGCGCGCTGAACCTGGGGACGCGGTTTGCCGCCCCGCCGATCCAGGAGCCCGCAGACCCGGCCACCGCACCCGCCACGCCCGCGCCGCCCGGCCCTTCCACGGCACCGGCACCTGCGGACTCCCTCTCGCCCTCGCGGCCCGAGCCCACGACATCGCCGTCACAACCGTTCACCGGCCCCGTCCCGGCCCGGACGGCACCCCGGCGGCGCTGGCTGTTCGCCGGGCTGACCATGTTCGCGGCACTGGCCGTCACGGTCGTCGTGCTGCTGAACCTGCGCGGCCCGGACCCGGGTGACCGGGGGGAGACGCGGGCGGGCGGTACCGGCGGCACCAGCGGCACCGGCGCCACCCACGCCACCGACGTGGGCCGCAGGGTCACGACAGGCTCCTTCCTCAAGGACCCGCAGCTGATCATCCCGCGCACCCCGACGTGCGGACTCACCGGCTACGAGGGCGCCACCCCGGTACGCGGCACGCTCTGCACGATCCCGTGGACGCTGGTCAACACCGGCGGGGAGGCGGCCCGGCTCAGCCGCACCCCGCTCACCCTGCTCGACGACGTCGGCACGGCGCACACCGCCGAGAGCTCCTCGACGGAGCCGCCGGCCACCCTGCCCCCCGGGGCGAAGGTGGACGGCGTCCTGGTCTACGACCTGCCCCCGTCCCGCAAACCCGCGAAGCTGACCGGAACGGTGATCGAGGGCGGCGGGGAGATAGAGGTGAGGGTGTCATGAGACTGCTGCTCTCTCTCGTGGCCGCGGCCGCGATCGCGTGGTCGTCCACCGGGTCCGCCTGGTCCGATGCCGCTTCCACCCTGGCCGCCGACTGCACCGGAACGGGTGCGAGCGACTTCGACGGCGACGGGGTGGACGACATCGCGGTCGGCGACCCGTTCGCCGACCCCGGCGGGCTGGCCGGCGCGGGTGCCGTGCACGTGCTGTTCGGCCGGGGGGAGGGTGGGAAGGCCGTGACCGTCGCCGAGACCGAGGCGGGTGACGGCTTCGGGTGGTCGGTGCGGCTGGCCAGGATCGACGGCGACGGCTGCGCCGACCTGCTCATCGGCGCCCCGTACGCGGACGTTGCGGGCTACCGGGACGCGGGCGCGGTCTACGTGGTGCACGGCGGCCCCGACCCCAGGACGATCCGCCTGGTCTCTCCCTCCCCCGAGGCCGACGCTCACTTCGGCTGGTCCCTGGCCTCCGGCGGGACGCTGGTGGCGGTCGGCGCCCCGCACGAGAACGCCGACGGTGTCGCCGACTCCGGCGCGGTCTACCTGTTCGACACCGAGACGTCCGGCGAGGGCCGGCGGATCTCCCAGGAGTCCAAGGGCGTCACGGGCAACGGCGAGGTCGGCGACATGTTCGGCTGGTCGCTGGCGATCGGCAAACTGGGCGGCATCCCCGGCGAGCCGGATCTCGCGGTCGGATCGCCGTACGAGAACGACGACGGAACGGGGCCCCAGGCCGGCGGGGGCAGGCTGGACGCGGGGGCGCTCACAGTGATCTTCGACGTACGCAGGTCCCGGAGCGAGTACCGGAGCAAGAAGTGGGACCTACGCGAGATCGTCGACGCCGGCGCGGGCGACCTGTTCGGTTACGCGATGGCCTACACCGAGGAGGGCGACGTCGGCCATCTCGCGGTGAGCGCCCCGCTCGGTGACGGCGGGGGCGTGCAGGACTCCGGTCTCGTCCAGTTGTTCCAGGCCTCAAGCACCCTGGAGATCGCCCCTGCCGCCACCTTCGACCAGGGCTCCGAGGGAGCGGCAGGCGAGGGATACGGGTTCTCGCTGGCGTTCACCGCCTCCGGAGGGGTCAGGCTCGCCGTGGGCGTGCCCTTCGACGGCCCCGACCGGCGCGGCGGCGTGCGACTGGAGCCGGTGAGCGACCCGTCGGGGAGCCGGCTGATCACCCAGAGTCAGGCCGGCGACCACTTCGGCTGGTCCGTTGGGTTCAGCGGTAACCGGCTGGTCGTCGGCGCCCCCGACCAGGCGGGCGTGGGAACGGTCATCCTGCTGGGCCGCAACGACGCCCAGGGCATCCCGCTCTCGCCGGGCACCGGAAAGATCCCCGCCCTGGACGGCGGCGCCTCCGCCGACTTCGGCGCCGCGGTGGGCTGAGCGACGTCACGCGGAGCTCGTCGGTACGTGACCCGCGCCCGCGGTCGTGGACCTGGCTGGGGCGGCCGTCCCACCTGTCACCAGGAGCCGAAGACGGTCTCTCCGTTGGCGCTGACGGCGGCGGCGAGGTCGGCCAGGTCGATCTCCTTGACCTCCGCGAGGCAGCGCAGCGTGAGCGGGATGAGGTAGGGCGCGTTGGGCTTGCCCCGGTGTGGCATGGGCGGGAGGTAGGGCGCGTCGGTCTCGACGAGGATCAGCTCCCTCGGCGCGACCCTCGCGGCCTCGCGGAGGTATCCGGCGTTCTTGTAGGTGACCGGCCCAGAAAATGACATGAAATATCCGGCATCGACGCACTGCTTCGCCATCTCGGCGTCACCGGAGAAGCTGTGGAAGACCACCACCTCCGGGGCGCCCTGCTCGGCCAGCACGCGCAGCACGTCGTCGTGGGCCTCGCGGTCATGGATCACCAGGGCCTTGCCGGTCCGCTTGGCGATCTCGATGTGCGCCCGGAAACCGGCGTGCTGGTCGTCCTTCGACGCCCAGTCGCGGTAGTAGTCGAGCCCGGTCTCCCCCACCGCCCTGACATGCGGCAGGCGGGCCAGCCGCTCGATCTCGGCGAGGGTCTCCGGCGTCGCGGCGTGCGCCTCGTTGGGATGGATGGCCACCCCGGCGTAGACGTCGGGATGGAGCGCGGCCGTCTCGGCGTTCCAGCGCGAGGACGGCAGGTCGTAGCCGATCGTGACGAGCCGCGTCACGCCGACGGCGCGGGCCTCGTCGAGGATGCCCTCGACGCTCGCCTGGGCCGCCTGCGCGGCCTGCGCGACCGGATCTCCCGAGGACGCCTGGCGGTTGCCCACCATGATGTCCAGGTGACAGTGGCTGTCGAACACCTCTGCCGGCAGGGGCTCGGGGGCGGCGGGAAGCTTCTGCGTGCTCACGCCGTCCAACCTACCGAGGAGCCGGCCCGGCCCGCGCCCGGCGCCCCCGCGCGGACCGGCTCACTCCCAGGCCCGAGGCCGGGCCGTGGCCCTGGGCGCACCGGCCCGCCCACCGGCGGTACCGGGCAGGGGTCGGCAGCCCCTGCACAGAGCCAGGCCCCGGCCCGCGGCTCCGAACACCCGCCGGGCAGGCGCCGGCCGGGTGAGACCGGCCCGCTCCCAGGCCCGGGGGCCTTCGCCGCTACTCGCCCAGACGGGCCAGTTCCTCGTCGACGATCTTCGGGTCGAGCTTGACGAAGAGCGGGGTGGGCGGGGAGAGCGGGGTGCCCACCCGGATCGGGACGGACTCCCAGCGCGCGGCGCCGTCGTAGGAGCCGGTGATGATCGGGTAGCTCCGGCCGTCCTCGTCGGTGACCTCCTGGATCTCCGGCATGCCCGCCCAGACACCGGTGCCGCCGAGCATCGCGTAGATCTTGTTGGAGGAGTTGGGCAGCACCGGGGTCAGCAGGGTCTTGGCGTCGTCCACCACCTGCAGGGCGACGTGCAGGATGGTCTTCACCCGCTCGGGGTTGTCCTTGATCTTCCAGGGCTCCTGCTCGGCCAGGTACCTGTTGGCCTCGCGGATGACCTCGAACGCCTCGTTCGTCGCGTTCTTGAACCGGCACTGCTCGAACTCGGCCGCGACCTTCGGGAAGGCCGAGCGGCTCCGCTCCAGCATGGCGCGGTCGACCTTGGTGAGGTCGGCCGCCTCGGGGATGACCCCGAAGTTCTTGGCGGCCATCGAGATCGAGCGGTTCACCAGGTTGCCCCAGGCCGCCACCAGCTCGCCGTTGTTGCGGTTGAGGAACTCCGACCAGGTGAAGTCGGTGTCCTGGTTCTCCGGGCCCGCCACCGCGATGTAGTAGCGCAGCGCGTCGGCGTCGTAGCGCTCCAGGAAGTCACGCACGTAGATGACGACCTGGCGGGAGGAGGAGAACTTGCGTCCCTCCATGGTCAGGAACTCGCTGGAGACGACCTCGGCGGGCAGGTTCAGCGCGCCGAGCGAGCCCGGCTTGCCGTCGCGGGCCCCCTGGCCGTTGTAGCCGAGCAGCATCGCCGGCCAGATCTCCGCGTGGAAGACGATGTTGTCCTTGCCCATGAAGTAGTAGCCGAGGGCCTCAGGGTCCTGCCACCAGCGGCGCCAGGCCTCCGGGTCGCCGGAGCGGCGCGCCCACTCGATGGAGGCGCTGAGGTAACCCACGACCGCGTCGAACCACACGTAGAGCCGCTTGTTGGCCTGGTCGCTCCAGCCCTCCAGCGGGATCGGCACCCCCCAGTCGAGATCCCGGCTGATCGCGCGGGGGTGCATGTCGCCGAGCATGTTCAGGGCGAACTTCAGCACGTTGGGCCGCCAGTCGCCCTCCTTGGAGCGCAGCCACGATGCCAGAACCTCGGCGAACGCGGGCAGGTCGAGCATGAAGTGCTCGGTCTCCACGAAGACCGGCGTCTCGCCGTTGACCTTGCTCACCGGGTTGATCAGCTGAACCGGGTCGAGCTGGTTGCCGCAGTTGTCGCACTGGTCGCCACGGGCGCCTTCGTAACCGCAGATGGGGCAGGTGCCCTCGATGTAGCGGTCGGGCAGGGTGCGCCCGGTGGAGGGCGAGATGGCGCCCATCGTGGTCTGGGGGAAAATGTAGCCGTTGGCGTGGAGTCCCTTGAAGATCTCCTGCGCCACCGCGTAGTGGTTCACGGTCGTGGTCCGGGTGAACAGGTCATAGGACAGGCCGAGCGCCTGGAGATCCTCGACGATCACCCTGTTGTAGCGGTCGGCGAGCTCGCGGGCGCTCAGGCCCTCCTTGTCGGCCTGCACCTGGATCGGGGTGCCGTGCTCGTCGGTCCCGCTCACCATGAGCACCATGTTGCCCGCCATCCGCTGATAGCGGCTGAAGACGTCGGATGGCACGCCGAATCCGGAGACGTGCCCGATGTGGCGGGGGCCGTTGGCGTAGGGCCAGGCGACCGCGGTCAGGATGTGCTGGGACATGGTGCCCAGCCTAAGGGACGCGGGCTCAGGCCTTGGTGCTCTCCCTGCCGGTAGTGGAAGCCTCCGCCGCCTCGGCGGCGCGCTTGACGGCCTCGGCGGCCTCCTCCGCCGCGGAGGCGGCCACGTCGATGGGCGTCTCCTTGGTACGGCGGATGCCGAGGATGCTGATGAACAGCGCGGCGAAAATCGTCTGGAAGCTCACGATCAACGCGGTGGCCGAGGGCACGACGAGGCGCAGCGACTCCGAGGGGATCAGCGGGCCGAAGCTGCGGGTCTGCCAGTGGACCAGGGAGGCGACCAGGCCGCCCAGACCGCCCAGGGCCAGCAGCCCGCCGACGATCAGCCCCTTCTCCAGGGAGACGATGTCGATGAGCTTGCGCACCCGCCGATCTTCCGGCAGGAAGCCCTCCTCGGCCGCGTACACCTTGGTGAACAGCGCGAACAGCACCGCCTGGAAGCCGATCACCACCATGGCGGAGGCGCCGACCAGGGTGTCGACGTCGAAGGCGAGCTTTCCGATGTAGACCGGGCCGAAGGTCAGGGCGGCGCCCGCGACCAGGCCGAGGGTCATCAGCACCAGGCCGGGGATGAAGAACAGCCAGCGCGGGCTGTAGAGCATCAGGAAGCGCAGGTGGCGCCAGCCGTCGCGCCAGGAGCGCAGATGCGGCGGGCGGGAGCGGCCGTCGGGCGAGAGCGTGGTGGGCACCTCGCGTACGTCCAGGCCCGACAGGGTCGAGCGGACCACCATCTCGCTGGCGAACTCCATGCCACCGGTCTGCAGGCCGAGCCTGAGGATGGACTCGCGCCGGAAACCGCGCAGGCCGCAGTGGAAGTCGCCGATCGCGCTGGGGAAGAAGAGGCGCCCGATGAAGGAGAGCACCGGGTTGCCCAGGTAGCGGTGGAGCGGGGGCATGGCGCCCGGCGCGATGCCGCCCTTGAACCGGTTGCCCATCACCAGGTCGGCGCCGTCACGGAGCTGCTCGACGAACGGCAGCAGCGCCGTGAAGTCGTAGGAGTCGTCCGCGTCGCCCATGATGACGTAGCGGCCGCGCGCGGCGCGGATGCCACCCATCAGGGCGTTGCCGTACCCCTTGGCGTCAACGTGCACGACTCGGGCCCCGGCCTCGCGCGCGAGCTGCTGTGAGCCGTCGGTGCTGCCGTTGTCGGCGATCAGCACTTCCCCGTCGATCCCGTGTTCCCGCATGCAGGCGAGTGCCTTGCGTACGCAGGTCTCCACGGTCTCCGCCTCGTTCAAACAAGGCATGACCACGGTCAGTTCCACGTCTCAACCCTTCACTCACGGCACAGGCCAATCTCACCATGATGCCCTCTGAAGCCCCTCGCCCGGGTCAACTCCCTGAAACGGCTGGCATCCTGTAAGGCATGGTGACCGTCGCCGACCGCCCTCGCCTGGACGTGCCTTTGCCTGATCGGATCCCTCGCCTGCGAGCCTTCCTGTACCGGCATCGCCTCTTCGTGGCCGCCCTCGTGCTGGCGTTCCTGCTGCGTGTGGTCACCATGCTCGGCTACGGCCCGGCCCTGTGGTTCAACGACTCCTACGAGTACGTCTCCGGGGCGGTGAACCCCGACCGGCCCAGTGCGCTGCGCCCGAACGGCTACTCCTTCCTGCTCCTGGCGCTGCGGCCGCTGCACAGCTTCGGCCTGGTGGTCTTCGTGCAGCACCTGATGGGCCTGGGCATCGCGGTGCTGATCTACACCCTGCTGCGCGGCAGGTTCGGCCTGCCCGGCTGGGGGGCGACGCTGGCCGCGCTGCCGGTGCTGTTCGACGCGTACCAGATCCAGCTCGAACACCTGGTCATGTCCGACGCGATGTTCATGCTGCTGGTCGTGGCCGTGATCACGCTGGTGCTCTGGCACCGGCGGATGTCCTGGCGGGTCGGCGCGGTGATCGGGCTGCTGCTGGCCCTCACCGCGCTCACCCGGTCGATCGGCCTGCCGATCCTCGCGCTGGTCGTGGTCTACCTGCTGGTCAAGCGCACGGCCTGGAAGACGATCGCGGCGATGATCACCGCGTGCGCGCTCCCCGTGGTCGGCTACATGGCCTGGTTCGCCTCCGCGTACGGCAACTTCGCGATGACCAACAGTGACGGCGCGATCCTCTACATGCGGACGGCGCTCTTCGCCGACTGCAAGAAGATGCGGATCGACCCCCGCGAGGAGCTGGAGCTGGCGCTGCTGTGCATCAGCGCGCCGCCGGGCCAGCGCGGCTTCTCCGGGCAGAAGTACCTCTGGTGGGCACAGAACGGCCAGCGCTTCCACGCCTTCGGGGTGGGCAGCACGTTCACCCCGGAGACGAACAAGACGGCGGGCGCGTTCGCCCAGCGGGCCATCCTGTCCCAGCCGCTCGACTATCTGAGCCTGGTGGCCGGCGACTTCTTCCGCGCCTTCCGCTGGGACCGGCCGCGCTTCCCGGATTTCAACACCTACCGGCAGTACGAGTTCCTGCCGGAGAACAAGATCCTCCCTGCCTGGTCGTCGTACCGGGGCAACACCGACACCGACGCGCAGAAGTACGATCCGGGCCTGCGGACCGCGCCGATCCAGGGCAAGCCACGCGTGATCGGTACCGACGTCCACGACCCGTGGGCGGGCTTCATGCAGGGCTACCAGCGGATCGTCCGGCTGCCCGGCCTCGTGATCGGCGTGCTGCTGCTGATCGGCCTGGCCGGGGTGGCGGTGCGCTGGCGCAGGCTGGGCGGCCCCGTGTTACTGCCGTGGCTGGCCGCCCTCGGTCTCATCCTGGCCCCGGCCGCGACCGCCGAGTTCGACTACCGCTACCTGCTGCCCGCGGTGCCACTGGCCTGCCTGGCGGCCGCGATCTCGCTGCGCCACGGGTTCTCCCGGCCCGCCGCGTCCGGCACACCTGCCGCGCCCGTCACGCCCAGCTCCGGAACAGCATCCGCGACCACCACTGGGAGTGCGGGATGACCTCGGCGGCCAGCACCGGGTAGAGCCACCAGAAGTTGACCAGTGCCAGCAGGGTGAAGGCCCCGACGACCGCGGCCCCGAGCGCCCTGCGGTTGGGCGCGGCGTCGGCCCGCCCGATGATCAGCCCGGCGACCATGGTCAGCGCGAGGATCATGAAGGGGACCATGGTGATCGCGTAGAACAGGTACATGGTCCGGTTGTCGGCGAGGGCGTAGTAGAACCAGGGGAGCCAGCCCGCGGCGTAGCCGAGGAGCAGGGCCCCGGCGCGCCAGTCGCGGGTGGCGACGTACCAGGCGACCATGGCGATGAGGGCGGCCAGGCCGCCGTACCAGATGACCGGGGTGCCGACGCCGAGCACCGCCTCGGCGCAGTTGTCGG
>NZ_JBEXUE010000275.1:0-13801 GCF_040614275.1 Streptosporangium sp. NPDC006013 | reverse complement strand
GAAAACCGCGGGGCCCCGCTGTGATTCGTGAGAAATGAGAACTCGCACTTTGCTGGGCGTCAGGGGCTTGGGGATTTCTCCTCAAGTTCCGGTATCTGCCGGCCGATCGTTGTTTCTCGGTGAGAAGCGGTGATCGTGGCGAATACGGTGCCCTGTCGCTCCGTTACGGTTCCGAAGCCGCTTCGAATCGCGGGTTCGGCCGTGAGTGACCTCATGTTCCGGCTGTGCCGCGCCCCGATCGGGGGTGCGACTCCGGTGATCGGGAGGCCTGCTACTCCCTTTCCCTTTCCTCGCGCTCGACGAGAACGGGCACGAGGCGGTCGTTGCGGCTGAAGTTGTCCAGGCGGTTGTCGTTGTTGCTGCGGTTGTTGAGGGTCAGCCTGAAGCGGTGGTGGGTGCGGCGGAAGTGCGAGCGGCCGCCGCAGCAGCCGCGACCGCAGCCGCCGCCCCAGGTCGGGAAGGCGGCGCCGGTGATCGTGGTGGTCATCGCGCTGGCGCTGGTGACGGTGGTCGCTGCGCCCATGCCGACGACTCCGCCGGTCAGCGCCGTGCTGATCGCGAGCCCTGCGAGGACACCCTTGTACTTGGGCATTGCGTTTCCCCCTTGAAAGGATCGGTTGCCCCGATTTTCGGCACTTGCCTAATCAGTCGGGAATTACCGGAGATGGCCAGTGGTGAGCCATCCCTGGTTGTCATGATTTCCTCGCATGTCTGCTGATAAACAGAGATCAAATCCTTTTACACTCTCCTTATCTATTTGTGGTGGATCTTGGATGGTTACCGGATAATTTAAGATTAAATGTCTTTAATGTCGCTTTTGTTCTTCGAGGAGGGGGGTGGCTGGAGGGAGCGTCTAGCTAATGGCGATAAAGTATGTAATAAAAAGATATCTAGCTAAAATAGGCTTATGTGCCTTTTGTGGCATCCGGGGGCTGTCGTCTGCCGTATCGAGAGGCGAACTATCGTGGAAGAGCGGCCGGACGACAGGAGGAGACGCGTGGTACACAAACCGATCCCCAACTGGCAGGGCGAGATGGTCGACCTCGGCGACCAGCGGATCCACGTGCGATCGACCCCGCCAGGACCCGTGGAGACCGCCGTCTACGTACACGGCCTCGCGGGCTCCGCGACCAACTGGACAGACCTGATGGGTGAGCTCTCCGACGTGGTGACCGGTCATGCCGTCGACCTGCCGGGCGCCGGATACTCGCCCGAGCCGCCCGGCGGCGACTACTCCGTCGACGCCCACGTACGGACCGTCACCGCCCTGATAGAGCGGGTCTCGCGGGCCCCCGTCCACCTGTTCGGAAACTCCCTGGGCGGAGCCGTCTCCGTGCGGCTCGCCGCCACCCGCCCCGACCTGGTCCGCTCGCTCACCCTGATCTCACCGGCCCTGCCCGACCTGCTGCCCAGGTACGGCCCCGCGCGGGTGGCGCTGTCCGCCGTGCCCAGGCTCGGCGAGTGGGCGGCGAGCCGGCTGAGCCTGCTGCCCGCCGAGCGCAGGCTCGGTGCCACGCTCGCCATGTGCTACGCCGACGTGGGGAGGATTCACCCGGAGCGGCTCAAGGAGGCGATCGAGGAGGTGCGCCGCCGGGACGGCCTCCCGTACGCGGGGGCGGCGCTGATCAACTCGGCGCGCGGCATCGTCGCCGAGTACTTCCGGCGCGGGGAGACGAACCTGTGGCGGCAGGCGGCCCAGGTGACCGCGCCCACGCTGGTCGTGCACGGTCGCCACGACCGGCTCGTCAACCCCCGGATGGCGGCCCGTGCGGGCCGGACGTTCCCGCAGGTGAAACTGGTGCTGCTGCCCGACGCCGGGCATGTGGCCCAGATGGAGTTCCCCGACAGGGTGGCCCGCGAGGCCAGGATCCTGATAGGTGAGACGGTCCTCACTCCGGTTGGGGAATGACCAGGGCACCAGGTTAGGTTGTGAGTGGAGCGTGCTGCGCTAGCCGTATCGTCAAGACCCCCTGAAACGGGAGCAGAACTGTGTCGTTGCCACCGCTGGTAGAGCCGGCAGCCGAGTTGACCGTCGATGAGGTGCGCCGCTACTCGCGCCACCTGATCATCCCGGACGTGGGCATGGCCGGGCAGAAGCGCCTGAAGAACGCGAAGGTGCTCTGTGTGGGCGCGGGTGGCCTGGGTTCCCCGGGGCTGCTCTATCTCGCCGCCGCCGGAGTGGGCACGCTCGGCGTCATCGACTTCGACGTGGTCGACGAGTCCAACCTGCAGCGGCAGGTCATCCACGGCCAGTCCGATGTGGGCCGCCCCAAGGCCGAGAGCGCCGCGGACAGCGTCAGGGAGATCAACTCCCTGGTCAACGTGGTCATCCACAACGAAGTGCTCACCACGGACAACGTGATGGAGATCTTCGCCGGCTATGACCTGATCGTGGACGGCACGGACAACTTCGCCACCCGTTACATGGTCAACGACGCGGCGGTCCTCCTCGGCAAGCCGTACGTCTGGGGCTCCATCTACCGCTTCGACGGCCAGGCCAGCGTCTTCTGGGCCGAGCACGGTCCCTGCTACCGCTGCCTCTACCCCGAGCCCCCGCCGCCCGGCATGGTCCCCTCGTGCGCCGAGGGCGGCGTGCTCGGCGTGCTGTGCGCGTCGATCGGCTCCATCCAGGTCAACGAGGCCATCAAGCTCCTCACGGGCATCGGTGAGCCGCTGGTCGGCCGTCTGATGATCTACGACGCCCTGGAGATGAACTACCGCTCGGTCAAGGTCCGTAAGGACCCCGAGTGCGTGCTCTGCGGCAAGAACCCGACGGTCACCCAGCTTCTGGAGGACTACGAGGCGTTCTGTGGCGCGGTCTCCGAGGAGGCCCAGGAGGCCGTCTCCGGCTCCACGATCACCGCGGCCGATCTCAAGTCCATGCAGGACGCGGACGAGAACATCTACCTGATCGACGTCCGCGAGCCGAACGAGTACGAGATCGTGTCCATCCCCGGCGCGGTGCTCATCCCCAAGGGCGAGTTCCTCAACGGATCCGCGCTGGAGGGGCTCCCGCAGGACAAGAAGATCGTCCTGCACTGCAAGTCCGGTGCCCGTTCCGCCGAGGTCCTGGCGGTCATCAAGAGCGCGGGCTTCGCCGACGCCGTCCACGTGGGCGGCGGCGTGCTCAGCTGGATCAAGACCATCGACCCGAGCCTGCCGACCTACTGACCGGCCCGGTGGGGTTCTCACCGCCCGCGCCCCGTGGAGCACGCGCCCCACGGGGCGCTCGCCGTTCCCCTGCCGTTCGGGAGGCACTCGCCCCGCCGCCACATGTGCTTTCCGCTCCGACGGATATGGACGGAACGGCGGATGACACCCTCCTCACCGCATTAAGGTCGAGAGCGTGAACGAAGTCCCACGTCAGCGACGGCATTCATGGCCGGCGCTGGTCGTGGCATCGGCGCTGACGCTGTTCTGCGCGGTCGTGGCCGGGGTGGCGACCAGCGCCGCCGGAGCGGAGCTCACCCGGGGGCCGACCCAGGCGGAGCTCGATCGGGCGGCACTCGACGAGGTGGCCCGGCGCTGGCAGGCGTGGCCCGCCGGGCGGGTCTTCCCCAAGACGGTCCGTTACGCCGCGGAGCAGGGGGGCGAGGAGAAGGCCCGCAGGGTGGGCATCTCGCCGGAGACCCGCTGTGACGACGCGGTCGACGCCAAGCTGCGCAAGGCGCTCCGGAAGGCCGGCTGCCTGGGCATCCTGCGCGCCACCTACATCGACGCGCTCCAGGGGGTCGTCGTCACCATCGGGGTCGCGGCCTTCGCCGACGAGATCGGCGCCACCAGGGCCAAGGCGGCGCTACCCAGGGGCGACCGGCCCTCGCCGGGCCTGAGGGCGCTGGCCTTCCCCGGCACCGTCACCGACCGGTTCGTCTCCGCGGGGCGCCAGGCCGGCCTCGTCCGGCAGGCGGGTCCCTACGTGGTGATGGCCACGGTCGGCCAGACCGACGGCCGGCCCGCCAGCGCGGTCGGCGAGCAGCGGCCCACCCTGTTCGCGTTCACCGGCGACATCGCCGACCGGATCCTCGCCGACCTGACCAGGCCCGCCCGTCCCGACTGCGCCTCCGCGGAGTGGCGATGCTGACCGTGCCGAGGCGTCTGTCCGCCGCCCGCAGGGCGCTCGCGGCGACGACGCTGCTGGCACTGGTGGTGCTGACGGGGGCGGCGGGACTGGCCCCGGCCGCGCGGGCCGACGACGTCAGGGACAGCCAGCGCGAGGTGCTGCGGACCCTCGACCTGTCCGCCGCGTGGCGGGTGTCCGAGGGGGAGGGCGTGACCGTGGCCGTGCTCGACTCGGGGGTGGACGGCGACCACCGTGACCTGGTCGGGTCGGTGATCGAGGGTAAGGACTTCACCGCCGGGGCCAACCCGCGGGGTGTGCAGCCCCTCCGGCTGCACGGCACGTACATGGCGTCGCTGATCGCCGGGCACGGTCACGGGCCAGGCGGGGCAGACGGGGTGATCGGTGTCGCGCCCCGCGCGAAGGTGCTGTCGGTGCGGGTCATCCTGGAGGACGAGGAGCCCGGCTTCCGGGAGTTCAACACCGCCGAGCGTTACGAGAACGTGGTGGCCAGGGGCATCCGGTACGCGGTGGACCACGGTGCCGACGTGATCAACATGTCGATCTCCAAGGAACTGGCGACCAGGGAGGAGCGGTCGGCGATCCGCTACGCGATCTCCAAGGGGGTCGTGCTCGTCGCGGCGGCGGGCAACGACGGCGCCGAGGAGACCGACGCCAGCGGCAACGCCCCCTACTCCTACCCGGCGGCCTTCCCGGGAGTGGTCTCGGTCGCCGCGACGGACCGGGGGCTGCGCCGTGCCTCGTTCTCCAACCGGAACCCCTCGGTCCTGGTGGCCGCGCCGGGGGTGGACATCCTCGGGGCAGGCCCCGGCGACGAGTACTGGGTAGGTCGCGGCACCTCGCAGGCGACCGCCCTGGTATCGGGGGTCGCCGCCCTCATTAAGGCGAAATATCCAGAAATGTCGCCCGTGCTGGTTGTCCAGGCGATCACTGCGGGAGCCACCCGGCGGCCCACCGGCGGCTACGACACCGGCATGGGCTTCGGCGTCGTCAACGCCACCCGGGCACTCGCCGCGGCCGCCAGGATCTCCCGGCACACCCTCACCGCGGAGGGGGCCGGCGGTCACGACCCCGCCCGCCCGCTGGGCCTGGCGGTCGAGCCGGTGCGGGTCGTCCACCGTGACCGGGACAGGATCAACCTGTACGGCGGGGTGGCCGTGGCCGCCGGGCTCGGCGCGATCGTCTGCCTGGTCACGATCGCCGTGTTCGTCGGCCGTGCGCGCTCGTCGACGACCTACCAGGAACCCACGCCCGACGCGGTCACCGCGCCCTGGCCGTGAGCACCGGGCCCGGACCCGGGTCGCGGCCGGAGCCGGGCCGAGGTCGGAGCCGGGCCGAGGTCGGCACCGAGGTCGGTACCGAGGTCGCCGCCGGAGCCGGCACCGCGAAAATGCACGCCGCTGATAGGGCGGAGAGGGCAGGCGACGTAGCATCGGAGTATGTCGCAGTCAGGGCGGTCCCAGGAGCCGGAGCGGCATCTGGGAGCCCCGGCCTCCCGCGCTCGCGGCGGCTGGCCACCGTCCGGCTCCCGGGTGAGCGCCGCCGGGGGCGGCCGGACCAGGCGGGCGCCCGCGCAGGGCGCCACGGTCAGGCGGCACCGCGTGCGCTCCTGGCCCGCGGCGGGCCGTGACCGCGCGGCGATTCAGCGTGCCGAACTGGCGACCCTGGAACAGGGCGTCCGGTTCCGTACGATCTTCCTGATCCTGGTGGGCACTATCCTCGCCATCGCCGCCACCAACGTGCTGACCGGCGCGGTCGGGCTGCTGCGCGAGACGAGCTCGCGCCCGCTGACCGCCGCCGAGCAGGCCCGCTACATCTCCGACGACATCGCCAGGCGCTGGTACACCTGGACCGCGGACCTGGTCTTCCCCGTCGAACTGCAGTACATCGGCCTCAGCAGGGTCCAGCAGTACGCCCGCAGGGTCGGCCTCGCGCCCGAGGTGGCCTGCGCGGCCGGTACCGACGCGCAGGTGGGGTCGGTGCTCACCCGGCACGGCTGCCGCACGCTGCTGCGGGCCACCTACGTCGACCAGACGTCCACGTTCGTCTTCACCGTGGGCATCGCCGTGCTCGCCGACGAGGAGCGGCGGCTCGCCGCCTCCGCGCAGCTGGCCGTGGACGACAGGGTGGGGGTGCGGCCCGTGGCCTTCCCCGGCACGGCGACCGAGCTGTTCGGGGCGGCCCAGCGCCAGCACAACGCCTGGGTCGGCGTCGGCCCCTACATCGTCTTCTCCACCGCCGGTTACACCGACGGCCGCACCCGACAGGCGATCGCCCCGGAGGAGATCCTGCACAGCGAGCTGTGGCCCGCGGCCCAGGCGGTCGCGGGGCGCATCGCCAGGGCCCTCGGCGACGAGCCGAGCGCCGTGCCCCAGTGCACCCAGGGGAACGTGTGCTGAGGCGGCGATTGTGGGCGACGGGAGTGCTGGTCGCGATCTCGGTGGCGGTCCCGGTGGTGCCCGCCTTCGCGACCGTGCCCGCCGGGACGCCCGCCGCTCCGGTACTGGCCGCGCCGCCGGAGGGCGCCGCCGACGTGCGCGAGGACCAGCGCTGGGTGCTGGAGATGCTGCGCGCGCAGGAGGCGTGGAAGGTCACCAGGGGCTCGGGCGTCACCGTGGCCCTGGTCGACAGCGGGGTGGACGACCAGGTGGCCGAGCTGCGCGGGCGGGTGATCTCCGGACCCGACATGGGATCTGTCAAGTTCGACAGGAGCAAGCCGGACGCCGGACGGCACGGCACCGCCATGGCCTCGCTCATCGCCGGGGCGGGCAACGGCGAGGAAGGTCTTCTCGGGATCGCCCCCGAGGCCGAAATCCTCTCGCTGCCGCTGATCGTCGAGGATCGGCCCAAGGACGGTTCCGCGCTGCCGGAGGAGGATCTGCGCTCACGCAACGACAGCCCGCTGGCCCGGGCGATCCGTTACGCCGCGGACAACGGCGCCAAGGTCATCAGCATGTCGCTGGGTGCCTACGGGCCGCACCGGAGCGAGCGGGAGGCGGTCTCCTACGCGCTGTCCAGGGGCGTGGTGCTCGTCGCCGCCGTGGGCAACGACGGAGACTCCCAGTACACCATGGACAACTCCACCTCCTTCTGGAACTTTCCCGCCGGATATTCCGGGGTCATCGGTGTGGGTGCGGTGGACAGGCTGGGCAAGCCGGCGGGCTTCAGCAGTGACAATCTGTCGGTTCTGGTTTCGGCGCCCGGTGTCGGGGTGCCGGTGGTCGTCCCCGGTGGAAACTACGGATCCTCTGAGGGGACCAGTTCGGCGACCGCGCTGGTGGCCGGGGTCGCCGCACTAATAAAAGCGAAATATCCGAATATCGCGCCGCAGATGGTGGCGCAGGCACTGGTCTCCACGGCTTCGGCGAGTCCCGCCGCCGGCTACGACGACCACATCGGGTTCGGCGTCGTCGACGCCGCCGCGGCGCTCGCCAAGGCGGATCGGCTCGTGGCGGGTGCGGTGGAGATCTCGGTCCCGGATGACAAGCACTTCGGCGCCGGCGTCCCGCACGAGGAGTACAGCAGGCCGGGCCCCGATCCGCTGAGGCTCTGGCTTTACGGAACGGGCCTGGTCGGCGGCCTGGTGGCGTTCGCGGCGGCCGTGGTGATGCTCGGCCGGCACTCGGACGGGAATGGACCGGTAGTGGTCGATGCCGAAACGGCCAAGCGCGGGAGATCGCGGGGATAAGCGCAGTTTGAAGTCAATTAGAACGCGTTTGGGACACTGTTCGGATGCGGTAGCCCGAATGTCGGGATTTACACTCCGGGAAACCCGGAAGGTTCGCTATTCTCCCGCGTTATGGGGTACGAGTTGCGCGTGGAGCGCCCTGCGCCTCTCGCCTTCGCGGAACTCGCGACTGTGCTGGGGCAGGCGGGGTTCGAGTTCAGAGGGTCGCAGGAGTCGGGGGAGGTCCTGGCCCGCCACAATGGTGCGGTTCATGCCATAGCGATATGGAATGGCCGCCTGTCCGGCGCCCCCGGATCGGACTGGCAGGTGGCCCAGCTGGCACGCGTGTCCGCTCTGCTGGGAGCGCGGCTGGTCGGCGAGGACGGCG
Source organism: Streptosporangium sp. NPDC006013 (assembly GCF_040614275.1). Taxonomy (NCBI): domain Bacteria; kingdom Bacillati; phylum Actinomycetota; class Actinomycetes; order Streptosporangiales; family Streptosporangiaceae; genus Streptosporangium; species Streptosporangium sp. NPDC006013. The sequence goes on along the minus strand of NZ_JBEXUE010000275.1, from coordinate 5,668 downwards.
AGTCCTACGCGATCCGCGGCGGTCTGGTCGAGCAGTTGAACGGCTCGGTGGCCTACGAGTTCGGCAAACTCGACGAGATCCTCTCGGCCGGACCGACGGTATGGAGCCAGTAGGCCATCCCACCCCGTACGCCGAGCGGGTGCTGGATCTGGTCGAGCGCATTCCGCCCGGCATGGTGATGTCCTACGGCGACATCGCCGAGTATCTCGGCGAGGGCGGCCCGCGCCAGGTCGGCAGGGTGATGTCCACCTGGGGCGGGGGTGTGCCCTGGTGGCGCGTCGTGCACGCCGACGGCACCCCGCCACCCGGCCACGAGCAACGATGCCTGGCGAACTGGCGCGAGGAACGGACCCCGCTGAGGGGCGCCCGAGCCGATATGCGGGAGGCCAGATGGGACGGAAAGCCTTAGATCACAAAAGCCTGTAAATCCCGGGAACCCTTAATTCACCGCGTAACCGGCCCTGCCGTGGCGCACTAACATGGCCTAGGACAGCGCTCTGTCCGAAAGGCGGTGCTTTCCCCATGGCCATCGGTGCCACCCCCGCACGAGCCAGCGGCGACCCCGTCGTTGATCGTCTTCGGGTTGTCCAGGATCTCTGCGACCGGGGAGAACCACTCGACTCGATCATGGCCGCGGTGCTGGCCGACGGGCTGAAGCCGCATGAGCGCCGTCGTTTCGACGCCGACGCGCTGGCCGGGCCGCTGGGTTCCCGGCTGGACATCGCCACCAAGCGGGGCGCCGCGCGGCGCCGCGAGTTCGTCACGGTCCTGAAGCCGTACGTGACCGGTGTGGACGCGAGGGTCAAGCGGGACCTGCCGGTCGCCCGCAGGATCGCCTTTCACCTGATCGAGCACCGCGAGATCGACGACCTCGCCGACGGCGACGCGCTGCAGAAGCTCGTGGCCGCCGCCGCGGAGCCGTCCAGGCGCGTCCGCAAGAAACTCCGCTGGTACGCGGATCTGCCGCTCCAGGACGAGCTGCCCGAGGCCCTGTTCCGGCTGCGGGCCGCGGATCTCATCCCGATGACCCAGATCGAGGACATCTCCTGGTCCGGCGGGTGGCTGCACGTCAGCGGCCACGCCTATCTGGCCGGGCTGTCGGTGCGCAGCCGCCGCTTCAACAGGGCCACGGTGGTGCTGCGCGGCCCGCGCTGGCTGCCGCCGGTGCGGCTGCGCACTCGGCGGGTCTTCCACCCCGAGGCGACCTACGGCGCGGAAGAGGCCGGCTGCAACTACGACTGGTCCGGGTTCACCGCCGAACTGAGCCCGTGGCCGCTGCGCTGGCGTTCCGCGGTGCGGGCCGTCGTGCGCGGCGGCAAGCGGCTGCTGCGCCGCCGCACCACCGTGCAGGACACCACCACCTGGCGCGCCGAGATCGTGATCTGGAGCCGGGGCGCCCGTGCCGTCGGCCTGCTGCGCGGCCCCTCCACCGGCCGTACCGAGCGCCCCTCGGGGCTTGATCTCGGCGGGGGCTGGTGGATCCGCCCCGTCTGGACCTCCGACCGGGCACTCCAGGTGGTGCTACAGCCCACCAGGGCCGAGCTGACCGGCGTGAAGCTGGACGGCGAGCGGCTGGAGGTCCAGGTCTTCCTGCCGGGCAAGGAGGCGAGCAGGGGGCACGCCAGGCTGGACGGTCATCGGATCGCCGCGGACTTCACCCCCGTCGACGGCGGCACCGCGGTCGTCGTGCCGCTCGCCGTGGCCTCCCTGCTGCAGGAACGCGACGGCGGCCGTCTCTGGATCGAGCCCAAGGGCGATCCCGCCGCCTCCGTCATGATCGGCAAGGCGGAGGAGAGCCGTACGGTCGTCGGGGATCGTGAGATCACCGTGCTGCGTGACCGGCGTGACCGGGTGAGCGTCTCCGCGCACCGGATCCGCCCGGTCATCACCGCCGCGACCTGGGACGAGCAGGGCGTGCTCGTCCTGGAGGGCTCCTACCCGGGCTCCGGCGCGGCCGAGCTGACCCTCAAGCACCGCAGCGGGCTGATCCACGCCATCCCCCTGGAGCGGGAGGGCTCCCGTTTCACGGTGCGGATCGCGGCCGCCGCGATGCCCCGTTTCGGGGACACGGTCCCGCTGGGCGGCGGCACCTGGAGCATGGCGGTCCGCGACCCGGCCGGCCAGATCGTCCCGTTCCGCGTCGACCACGCCATCCTCGACGATCTGGACGAGAACACGAAGATCCGCGACGGCCGTGAATACCGCCTGATCTCCACCCGCTTCGACATTCCGGTGCTCTCCGTCGCCGAGCACCGCCCCGACGACGAGAAGGGCGCCGGCGGCCTGTACGCGCTGCGCCGCGGATTCTATCCCGCGGAGCGGACCCGCGAGCTGAACGACGCGATCGTCTACGTCGCCTACGACGGGCGGCAGTACGAGGGCAACGTCCGCGCGATCTACGAGGAGCGCGTGCGGCGCGGCGACGCCGGAGAGCACATCTGGGTGGTCAAGGACGGCGCGTTCACGCCGCCGGGCCCCGGGGAGCTCGGCTTCGGCGAGGGCGAGGGGCCGACCGTGGTGCGCGCGGGCAGCCGCGAGCACTACGCGGTGCTGGCCCGCTCGCGGTACGTGGTGACCAACGGCTTCCTGCCGCCCTGGTTCCGGGCGCGAGAGGACCAGACGGTCGTGCAGACCTGGCACGGCACCCCGGTCAAGCGCCTGGGCAACGACCTGCCGCACATGTCCCGTGACCCCAGGCCGCCGGCCTGGCACCGGCAGGCGGTCGAGGTGCGCGGCTGGGACCTGCTGGTCTCCCAGAGTCCCTGGGCGACCCGGGTGCTGCGCAAGGCGTTCGGCTACCAGGGGGAGGTCCTGGAGAGCGGCTACCCGCGCAACGACGTGCTGGTGGCCCCCGACCGCGACGAGATGGCGGCGCGGATGCGCGCCAGGCTCGGCATCGCCGAGGGGGCGAGGGTGGTGCTCTACGCGCCGACCTACCGCGACTACGACCGCAAGAACGCCTCGATCCGCCTGGACCTGGCCGAGGCGCACCGGGTGCTCGGCCCCGGCCACGAGTTCCTGATCAGGGCGCACTCGATGCAGGCGGCGCCCAATGTGCCCGCCGGCCTCGGACGCGACGTCACGACGTATCCCGATATTACGGATCTGCTGCTGATCACCGATGTGCTGATCACGGACTACTCGTCGGTCATGTTCGACTTCGCGGCGACCGGCAGGCCGATGCTCTTCTTCACGCACGACCTGCAGCGCTACTCGTCCAAGCGGGGCATGTACCTCGACCTGGCCGCGGAGGCGCCCGGCCCGCTGCTCTCCACCGGGGCCGAGGTCATCAAGGCACTGCGGTCGATCGACGAGGTGACCGCCGCCCACGCCGAGCGGTACGACCTCTTCCAGCGCACCTACGCGCCCCGCGACGACGGCAAGGCGACGGCCAGGCTCGTCGACCACGTCTTCCTCTCCTGAACGGTTCCCGGAGGCGGCCGCCGAGCGGCCCCCAGGATCGGCCACCCGGCCCCTGAACCCGTTCCGGGACGTTCCGGCGCAGGTCAGCGCCTTGCTCTGATCATCGGTCCCAGCCGGCCCCGCCCGTAGCCCATCCGGCGGGGCCGACAATCCGCCATGCCGTACCCGCCGACTCGGCACGATCATCGTCCGGGATCTGGTGGAATGGCGAGTTGTGAGTGGTCAGGACTGGCGGCTGGTACGTCGTGAGGGTGCGGGGAGAACTGTTGCCCCTGTGCTGGACGAGCACCAGCGGGCGGTGGTGGCCCACGAGAGCGGCCCGCTGCTCGTGCTCGCCGGGCCGGGCACCGGCAAGACCACCACGATCGTGGAGACCGTCGTGGACCGGATCGAGCGCCGGGGCGTCGACCCCGAGCGGGTGCTCGTCCTCACCTTCAGCCGCAAGGCCGCCGAGGAGTTGCGCGAGCGCATCACGGCCCGGATGCGCCGTACCACCCGCACCCCGCTCTCCCTCACCTTCCACAGCTACGCCTACGCGCTGCTCCGCCGCGAGGCGGTGATCGCCGGAGGGGTGCCGCCGCGCCTGCTGACCGGCCCCGAGCAGCTCCTGGAGATCCGCCGCCTGCTCCACGGCGAGCTGGAGGACGGCGCCGCCCACTGGCCGCAGGACATGCACGAGGCGCTCAAGACGCGCGGCTTCGCCTCCGAGCTCCGTGACTTCCTGGCCCGCGCCGCCGAACGCGGCCTCGACGGGCCGGAGCTGGTCGGGCTGGGCCGCCGCCACGGCCGCCCCGACTGGGTGGCCGCAGGCAGGTTCGCGGACCGCTACCAGGCCAGGTTCGACCTCGATCTCGAACCGGTGCTCGACTACGCGGAGCTGATCCGGGCGGCGGGGGCGCTGCTCTCCGACCCCGAGGTGCGCGACCGCGAGCGATCGGCGTACGACGCCGTCTTCGTCGACGAGTACCAGGACACCGATCCCGCCCAGGAGTTCCTGCTCCAGCAGCTGGCGGGGGAGGGGCGCGACCTGGTCGCGGTCGGCGATCCCGACCAGTCGATCTATGGTTTTCGCGGTGCCGACGTCCGAGGGATCATGAACTTCACCGACCGGTTCCGCGACGCCCACGGCGCGAAGGCCCCCGTCGTCGCGTTGCGCGTCTGCCGCCGCAGCGGCCGGAACCTGCTGCGGGCCACCCGCCGCGTCACCACCCGGCTGCCCGCCATCCCCGGCGGGGCCGCCCACCGCGACCTGCGCGCCCTGCCGGACGCCGACCCCGGTGACGTACGGGTGCTGGTGGCCGACGGGGCGCCTCAGGAGGCGGCGATCGTGGCCGACACGCTCCGCAGGGCGCACCTGCTCGACGGGGTCCCCTGGTCGCGGATGGCGGTGCTGGTCCGTTCCGCGACCCGCCAGGTGCCGCTGCTGCGCCGCGCCCTGGTCACCGCCGGGGTGCCGGTCGTGGTCGGCGGCGGCGAGGTGCCGCTCTTCCAGGAGCCGGGCGTGCGGCCGCTGATCAGGCTCATCCAGGTGGCGCTGCACCCGGAGACCCTCGACGAGGGGGTGGCGGAAGAGCTGCTGACCGGCGCGCTCGGCGGCACCGACATGATCGGTGTGCGCCGCCTCCGCCGCGCCCTGCGGATCGCCGAGCACGAGGCGCTGGCCCACCCCGCCGAGCCCGAGGCGGCCGAGCAGGCGGCTCGCGACGTGGCTCGCGACGTGGCTCGCGACGTGGATCTCGATGTGGATCTCGACCTGGAGCGCGCGGCCCCCGGCCCCCGCTCCTCGGGAGAGCTGCTGGTCGCCGCGTTGAAGGACGCGCGGGAACTGGTGCGGGTGGAGCCGCAGGTGGCGCTGCCCGCCGAGCGGGTCGCCGGTCTCATCTCCGCCGCCACCGAGGCCGTACGGCAGGGCGGCACCGCCGAGGACGTGCTGTGGACCGTCTGGCAGGCCACCGGGCTGGCCGGAAAGTGGACCGAGGTCAGCCTCAGGGGCGGTGTCAGGGGCACCATGGCCGACCGTGACCTCGACGCCGTCGTGGCGCTCTTCGACCACACGGCCAGGTTCGTCGACCGGCTCCCGCACGCCGGGGTGGACGTGTTCGTCGAGGACCTGGTCGCCCAGGAGATCCCCGGCGACTCCCTCGCCGCTCGGGCTCCCGACGGCGCCGGACTGCCCGTGCTGACCTCCGACGGCGCCTACTACCCGCTGAGCCCCGGGGAACTGGCCTCGGCGCACGAGAACTTC
>NZ_JBEXUE010000274.1:0-13811 GCF_040614275.1 Streptosporangium sp. NPDC006013 | reverse complement strand
ATTCCGCCAAGGCAGCAATCACGCGGTAACGGCCCCTGCGGGCGGTGCCGAGCAGCGTGCTCTGCCCGGAACCGCACCACCGGCCTCATAATGGTCAATCGATCGATTGATTGATACTCTTCCTCCAGGCCGCCCCGGCCACAAAATCAAGGCATGAAAGCAGAGTTCATAAAGGTGTGATGGCGAGAGATCGCCCTCATCGCCGATCAATCGATTGGGCTCCCCGTCATGCTGATCCGCAAAGGCCTCCGTATGAGAATCATCGACGCGCGGGTCCGGCTCCCCCAGCACCTGCGTGAGACCGCGACCTACAACGCCCCCTTTCGGCAGACCGAGCAGTACGACCGCGTGCTGGGACTGACCGGCAAGATGAACGAAGGCACGCTGCCCGACCTGCTGGCCGCCATGGACGCGGAAGGCATCGACCGGGCGGTCATGCACGCCGAGTCCGAGGGCGGCGAGTCCGCGGAGGCGCTGAACGAGGCGCTGGTCAAGGTGGTCACCGAACATCCCGGCCGCTTCTCGGGCATCGGCACCGTGGACCTGTACCCGCCCCGGCCGACGCGGGCGGCCAGGCAGGTCGCCGCCGCGGCCGCCCAGGGGCTGCTCGGCGTGGCCGTGCAGCCCGCCTTCTTCGGCCTGGACATCGACGACCGCGCCCTCTACCCGATGTACTCGCGCGCCGAGGAGCTCGGCCTGGTCGTCGCGGTGCACACCGGCATCACCTACTCGCGGATGCATCCCATCAGGCACGAGCGTCCCGAGTTGCTGGACCAGGTGGCCTGCGACTTCCCCGATCTGCGGCTCATCGCCTGCCACGCGGGATGGCCGTGGGCCACCGAGTTCTGCGCCGTGGCGCGCCGGCACCCCACGGTCTACCTGGAGTTCGGTGGGCTGGCCCCGAAGTACGTGTCCCGTCCGGGCACCGGATGGGACACCATGTTCGGCATGATGTCCACGGTGCTGCGCGATCAGGTTCTCTACGGCAGCGACTGGCCGGTGATGGAGCCCTCCCGCGCGCTCGCCGAATGGCGTGAGTCCGGCCTGCCCGAGCCCGCGCTGGAGGCGCTGTTCGCGAGCAACGCGGCCCGGCTGTTCGGTCTGGAACGGTCGCTCTGCGAGCGGTCATGACCCTCACCCGGCTGCTTGACGAGCGGGTCCGGCGGCACCCGGCCAAGGTGTTCCTGCGCACCCGTGAGGGCGACCTCAGCTACGCCGAGTTCCACGAGCGGTCCCGCGCGCTCTCCGCGGGCCTCGCGGCGCTCGGGGTGCGGCCGGGCGAGCCGGTCGCCGTACTGATGCGCAACAGTGCCGACGCGGTGCTGACCTGGTTCGCGGTCGCCCGCCTGGGTGCGGTGCACGTGCCGGTCAACACCTCGCTGATCGGTTCCGGCCTGGCCCATGCCTTCCAGGTGACCCGGGCGCGCGTCACGGTGGTCGACGCGGAACTGCTGCCCGCCCTGGCCGCGCTGCCGCACGAGCCGTCCGGTCTGGAGGCGATCCTGGTGCGCGGCGCCGGAGACGCCCTTCCCGCCTGGCACGGCACGGCGCGCGTCGCCCGCTTCGAGCGGGCGGCACTACCCGGCGTGGCCGTGGCACCGGCGGAGACCGGCGCGCTCGCACCGGCGATGATGCTGTTCACCTCGGGGACCACCGGCCCTTCCAAGGCGTGCGTGCTCTCCAACCGCTACCTCGTGCGGCAGGGCGAACTGCACGCGGAGAACCTCCGGCTGACCGCCGAGGACGTCCTGTACTGCCCGTTTCCGCTGTTCCACATCGACGCCGCCACGCTGACCGTCGTGGCGGCCCTGTCGGTCGGGGCCGTCGCGGCGATCGGCGCCGGGTTCAGCGCGTCGGGGTTCTGGGACGAGGTCCGCCGCTTCGACGCCACGGTCTTCAACTTCATGGGCGCGACCCTGACCATCCTGTGGAAGCGCCCACCTCGGCCGGACGACCGGGCGCACCGGGTCCGCCTGGCGTGGGGCGTGCCGATGCCCGCCTGGCGGGGCGGGTGGGAGCAGCGGTTCGGGTTCCCGCTGCTGGAGGTGTACGGGCTCACCGACGGCGGCGTGCCGGTCTACGAGCCGCTCGACGCCCCCCGGCGCCCCGGGTCGTGCGGTCGCGTCATCTCGCAGTACGAACTCGCCATCGGCGGGGAAGACGGCTCGCCACTGCCGCCGGGTGAGATCGGGGAGATCCTGATCCGCCCCCGCGAGCCCGGCCTCGTCATGAACTCCTACCACGGGATGCCCGAGGCCACCGCCGCCGCCTTCCACGGCGAGTGGCTGCGCACCGGCGACCTCGGCCGCCTCGACGAGGACGGTCACCTTTACTTCTGCGGCCGCGCCAAGGACGGGATCCGCCGCCGGGGCGAGAACATCTCCGCCTACGAGGTCGAGCAGGTCGTGGAGGGACATCCGAGTGTGCTGGAGGCCGCGGCCGTCGGCGTGCCCAGCGAGCTGACCGAGGAGGATCTGAAGGTCTGCGTCGTGCTGCGCCCCGGCGCGAGCCTCACCGCCGAGGAACTCACCGAGCACTGCGCCCGCCACGCCGCGCCGCACATGGTCCCCCGGTACGTCGAGTTCCTCGACCTGCTGCCGAAGACGCCGACCCAGAAGGTGGAGAAGTTCCAGCTCAGGCAGGCCGGGATCACCCCGGCCACCTGGGATCGGGAGGCCGCGCGTGCGGAGTCGTCCGTGCACCGGTAACCGGCCGGCCCCCGCGCGCCCGACGAAGGACGCGCGGGGAGGCCGTGACGGCGGGTACGTAGTCTTCGGCGTCTTCGGCCGCCCCTGAACCTCCGGCGCGAGGTCCGTGCATCTGATGGTGGAACGGCATGAATGATCCCCTCCACCCGTGGGAAAGGGGCGGTGATCTCGATGAGCGGACGACGGCCCCTGACCGCCACCTTGCCGGTCTCCGCCGCACCGATCGCCGGGTGCTCGTCGGCGACCGCCGGGGACGCGCGGTGCGATGAGCCGCCGTCGTAACAGCGGAGACACCGACGGACCGCCACACCTGGCCGGCCCACAGGCCGGCTTACGTTTTCCGGCGATTCACCGACCGCCGACTCATGCGCGCGGTTTCCCCGTTTCGGTGGACGGACCCGGCACGAACTCGCATCCCGGCATGGCCGACACCGGGTGGACGGGGGCATCGACGTGTTCGGCCCCGACGAACCCCCACCCCGACCAGCTTTCCTTTCCTGGCTCCGAACGGTCCCCTCGGGTGTAGTACCAGATGTTCCCGCCGTCGCTCTGGACCCGTCCGAAGGCCCAGCAGACGAACCAGCTCTTCGGGGTGTCCAGGATCGCTATCTTCTCGGTCGTATCCACGGTGAGGTACAGCGGGGCCTCGGGCCGGTTGGCGCACACGAAATCCGTGCTCCATACGTGGCCGCCCTGCCTGGCGTCGACGTGCCTGACGCCCCTGCGGATGGTGCAGGAGTGCGCGCCGACGGTCATCGAGGCGACCGACGCCTGCTCCGCGGTCTTCGCGCCCTCCTCCAGGTCGCTCTCGAAGGGCCACACCAGGAGCATGGTCAGGGACAGGACGGCGAGGACGGTCAGGACGACCTGTACGGGCCGCGTGCGACTTCCGCTTCCACGGAGGATCGTCGGGCGCCCACGCGTGCCGATCACCGCTGGCGGGTCCTCCGGCTCCGCGGCGGCCAGCCGGCTCCGCACCGCGTCGCGCTCCTCCCGCTCCGGCTCTCCCCGCTCCTGGCCCTGCCTGGCCACTCTGGATTCCGCCTCGGTCGTCTGGGCGCGTACCCATCGCCGATGCAGCTCGATGAGCTCCTGCTGGTTCGCCCGGCACTCCTTGGCGAACTGTTCCAGGACGGTGAAGCGCGGTGGTACGCCGTCCCCCGAGCAGTAGCGGTGGAGCGCGGACTTGCTGATACCGAGCCGCTTGGCGAGCGCGTCGTAGCTCCGGCCGGTCTTGGCCTTCAACTCGCGTAGATATGAGGCTAGATCCTCAACAGCGGACGGTTCCGACATCTTCGCTCCCCAAGCCCGGATCCCCCGAGTTTGACGCCCGCAGGCTAACAGGAACGACCACTCGTTGTCCCGTACGCCACCTCCGTCCCACCCCTATCCCACGACGCCGGGGATTCCGCTGGTCAGCATGCCCTCATGTCCCATTCTCCCGTCCTGTCCCATATTCATTGTCGCCGGGCGGCGGGCCGGTCACGGTGATGACCAGCAACCACGCCGAGATCACCACCTCGGCTCGACCGGCTCCGGCCCCACGGGCCGGAGCCTGACTCGTCAGGGGGACACATAACTATGAATCCACTCGTTTCCATCGATCCGCGACGGCCCAGAACATCCCGTCCGGCCCGGCTGAGGGTGGCGATGGTGGCCGCGCTGATCGTGCTCGCCGGCGGCACGGCGAACCCGCCGGCACACGCCGCCGCGGCCCCGGCCTTCCAGACCCCCTTCCCCTGCGGGATGGCGGTCGACCTGACCACCGGCCCCACTCACGACCGCGCGCGAGGCAAACTCCTCGACATGTACCGCGCTCCCTGGAACAACAGCCAGATCCAGTCGGGCACGCCGATCACGGCCGCAGCCGGGGGCGTGGTCACCGCGTCGCGTTTCGAGTCGGGCGCAGGTCACCTGGTCAAGATCAACCATGGTGACAACTACTACACCTTCTATATGCATCTGAAGACCAGGAACGTCACGGTAGGCCAGCAGGTGACCGCCGGACAGCAGATCGGCGAACTGGGCAACAGCGGGGAGAACTCCGGCGGCGCGTTCCACCTGCACTACGAGGTGTTCCGCGACACCAACGGCGACGGCAGCGGCGCGGTCTCCGAGCTGATCTATCCGACTTTCAACGGGGTCGAGTATCACCTCAGCGAGGGCGGGAACCCGTACAGGACCACGGTCACGAGCCGCAACTGCGGCGCCGCCCCCAATCTCGGGGTTCTGGACTTCTATCTGTCGGACAGCCTGACCTCCGGCGCCCACACCCGGCCCGTCATCTCCTACGGCGACAGCCCGATGATCCCGATCAGCGGCGACTGGGACGGCGACGGCAAAGACACCCCCAGCGCCTACGACCCCACCACCGGAAGATTCCTCCTCAGCAACAACCCCACAACCGGCGCCGCCCAACACATCGTCACCTACGGCAACCCCAACGCCGAACCCCTGGTCGGCGACTGGGACGGCGACGGCAAAGACAACATCGGCGTCCGCATGGGCAACGCCTTCTCCTTCCGCACCAGCCCCATCACCACCCCCACCGAAACCACCCAAAGCATCTCCTACGGCGACGTACCTGGATTACCCGGTCACGCCGGAGGAGCCCCGCTCGCGAGCGGGGCTCCTCCGGTTTCCACAGCCTGTGAGGCCGGGCCGCTCAGGCGTGCTGGCGGGCCTCGACCGCCTGCTTGTACAGGCGGCCCGCCCGGTAGGAGGAGCGAACCAGCGGCCCCGACAGGACCCCGGCGAAACCGATGGCCTCCGCCTCCTTGCCCAGCTCCACGAACTCCTCCGGCTTCACCCAGCGGTCGACGGGGTGGTGGCGCGGGGTGGGCCGCAGGTACTGGGTCACGGTGAGCAGGTCGCACCCGGCCTCGTGCAGGTCGCGCATGGCCTGGACGATCTCCTCGCGATCCTCGCCCATGCCGAGGATCAGGTTGGACTTGGTCACCAGGCCGGCCTGGCGGGCCTTGGTGATCACTTCCAGGGAGCGCTCGTAACGGAAGGCGGGCCGGATGCGCTTGAAGATCCGCGGCACGGTCTCGACGTTGTGCGCGAACACCTCGGGCCTGGCGGAGAAGACCTCCTCCAGCTGGGCCTGGTCGCCGTTGAAGTCGGGCACCAGCAGCTCGACGCCGCAGCCGGGCAGCAGCGCGTGGATCTGCCGCGCGGTCTCCGCGTACAGCCACGCGCCGCCGTCGGGCAGGTCGTCGCGGGCGACACCGGTCACGGTCGCGTAGTTGAGGCCCATCTGCCGCACCGAGTCGGCCACGCGGCGCGGCTCGTCGGTGTCGTACGCCTTGGGCTTGCCGGTGTCGATCTGGCAGAAGTCACACCGCCGGGTGCACTGGTCGCCGCCGATGAGGAAGGTGGCCTCGCGGTCCTCCCAGCACTCGGAGATGTTGGGGCATCCGGCCTCCTGACAGACCGTGTGCAGCCCTTCGCGTTTGACCAGCGCCCGCAGCTCGGTGTGGTTCGGGCCCGTCCTGAACCTGGTCTTGATCCATTCGGGCTTCTTCTCGATGGGGGTCTCGGCGTTGCGGACCTCCAGGCGGAGGAGCTTGCGCCCTTCGGGTGCGACGGTCATGCGAGCTCCTTCGTCGGTCGAGGGACCGAGGTGTTACACGTCGAGGTGGGGTAAATGTCATCACGCTCGCTCACCTGTCCAGCTTATGTCCCACCGCGAGCCGCGAGGCCCCGGGGGTTCAGCGCCGGAACAGGTCTTCCTCGGGCAGCTCGAAGGCCCGCGCGCCGAGCGCCTCCGCCAGGTGCTTCTCGGCGTACGGCAGGACCTCGTCGACCACGATCCGCCGGCCGGTCTCGGCGGACAGCGAGGAGACCCCGGCGTCGCTGATGCCGCACGGGACGATCCGGTTGTACCAGCTCGGGTCGTTGGAGCAGTTGAGCGCGAACCCGTGCATCGTGACGCCGCTCGAGACCCGGATGCCGATGGCCCCGACCTTCCTGTCCGGCAGGCCGTGCGAGGGGTCTCCGGCCACCCAGACGCCGCCACGCCCCTGGACTCGGCCCGCCTGCACCCCGAAGTCGGCGCAGACGGCCACCAGGGTCTCCTCCAGGAGCCTCACGTAGGCGTTCACGTCGAGCGGGCCGCCGAGCCTGACGATCGGGTAGCCGACCAGCTGGCCGGGACCGTGCCAGGTGATCCGGCCGCCCCGGTCGACCTCGACGACGGGAGTGCCGTCGGAGGGCCGCTCGTGCGGCGCGGTTCGTTTTCCCGCCGTGTAGACCGGCGCGTGCTCGAGCATCAGGCAGGTGTCGGGAATCTCCTCGGCCACGCGGCGTGCGTGGATGCGCCGCTGAAGATCCCAGGCCTGCTCATAGGGGAAGTCAACGCCAAGACGGACGATTGCCAGGTCACTCACGTCTCAAGAGTAGTTGACCCGTTCGTGGTCACGACGTGAGAAGCCGAGGCTCGATGCGGAACTCCTTGGCCCCGCCCGCCCCGTCGTGCTCGACCTTGTAGGCATAGGCGCCCGGCTGCACGCTGACGGCCTGGATGAACTCGGTGCCCACGTAGTGCAGCGCCACACCCTCGTCCGCCGCGTAGCCCCCCGGCAGCTCGCCCGAGGCCACCGCCTCGTGCAGCAGCGCGCGGCGCTGCGGGTCGGAGTCGTAGTGGACGCCGCACGAGTGGGGCAGCAGGCCCAGGCCGTCGGACCACACCCGCAGCGCCGGGCCGAAGGAGTCGGTGTTGCCGCCCACGTGCCAGCAGAGCGCCCAACCCCTTCCCGCCGGTGGGCCGCGAGCCCTCGCCCAGAGCGGAGCCCGCGAGCGAGCCCGCACCCGCCGCCGGGCCCGCACCCGCCCAGTGGCGAGAGCCCTCGGCCCCCTCCTACGCCGGCCATGACCACGAGGCGACCACGCTGACCTCGCAGAAGCGCGGCGGCTCCCAGCTGAAGCGGGGGCTGCTGGTGCTGCTGCCCGCGCTGCTGGTCGTCGGCGGGGTCGCCGGCTGGCTCGGCATGCGCAGCCGCGAGAACGAGGAGGCCACGCGGGCCGGCTCGGGGAAGCCGGGCACCTCAAGCGCGCCGAGCGTCCCGAGCGGCGATGCCAAGGCGACCCCGCAGGGCTCACCCGAGCCGGCGTCCTCTCCCCCGCCCAGCCCGAACCCCACCAAGACCGAGAAGAAGTCCGCCCTGCCCTCCGGCTGGCGGATGCACAAGGACTCCAACGGCTTCTCGATCGGCCTGCCCAAGGGGTGGAGCGTGGACAAACGGCCCGGCCAGCAGGTGTGGTTCCGCGGCCCCGACCGGAGCAGCTTCGTCTTCGTCGAGTACGTCGACCGGGCGGGCCCCGACCCCAAGCGGGACTGGGAGAACCAGGAGGGGTACAGCCGCGGCAACTTCCCCGGCTACAAGCGGGTCAAGATCGAGAAGGTCGACTACATGGTGAAGGCCGCCGACTGGGAGTTCACCTGGCAGATGAGTTCGGGCAAGGCCCGGGTGCTCAACCGGGGGTTCGTCACCAAGGGCGGCCGGGGGTACGCCATCTACTGGCACACCCTGGCCAAGGACTGGAAGAAGAACCTGCACTACTTCGAGGGGTTCGCCGCGACCTTCTCCTCGAAAAAGTAGGGCGGATCCCTACCGGCTACGATTCGTGGGGCTCGGAGGGAGGCGGGGGAGATGGCGGAGCGAAGGGTGGCGGGCCGTTACCAGTTGCTCGAACACCTCGGCGAGGGCGGCATGGGCATCGTCTGGCGAGCCCATGACGAGCTCCTCGACCGGGTCGTGGCCGTCAAGGAGGTCCGTCATCGGGGGGTCGACGAGGCCGCCCGCGCCGACCTGAACCGGCGCACGATCCGCGAGGCCAGGACCGCCGGGCGCCTCGACCACCCATCCGTGATCATCGTGCACGACGTGGTCGAGGAGGAGGGGCGTCCCTGGATCGTCATGCAGCTGGTCAGGTCCCGGTCGCTGGGGGAGATCGTCCGCGCCCACGGCCCCCTCCCGCCCGAGCGGGTGGCCTCGGTGGGACTGCACGTGCTGGGCGCGCTGCGGGCCGCACACGCCGCGGGGGTGCTGCACCGCGACGTCAAGCCGGAGAACGTGCTGCTGGCCGACGACGGCCGGGTGGTGCTGACCGACTTCGGCATCGCCTCCATGACGCAGGAGACCGGCATCACCCGCACCGGCGGGGTGGTCGGCACACCCGCGTTCCTGCCCCCCGAGCGGCTGCACGGGCTGCCCGCCACCCCCGAGTCGGACCTGTGGTCGCTCGGGGCGACGCTGTACGCGGCGGTCGAGGGCCGGCCCCCGTTCGAGCGGCCCACGGCCGCCGCCACCATGATGGCCGTCCTGCACGGCGAGCCGAGCCCCATGACCCACCCGGGCCCCCTGGCGATGGCGATCCTCGGCCTGATGGCCAGGGATCCGGCCGCCCGGATGATGCCCGACCAGGCCGAGGCCCTGCTCAACCGCGCCTCCTCTGGTCCCGCGGCCTCCCTGGGCTCCTCGGGACCTGCCGCGGGGCCCCTCTCGGGATGGGAGCCGTATCCCGGACAGCAGCCGCACGGCTCCCCCGGAGCTCCCCCCAACCCGCCGCACACCGGCCCGTCATATGCCGGCCCGTCACACGCCGCCCCCCGGTACGCGGGACAGCCGCACCCGGACGCGGCGCGGAGCGGTTGGCAGCCGGGTCACCGAAACCCTCCGGGTGCCCCCGAGCAGCCCCCGTACCCACCCGCGCACATGCACCCCGAGCACCCCCCGTACCCGGCCGGACACACGCATCCCGAGCGCACACACCCCGACCAGGGGGCGTACGGCTACGAGCAGCCGCATCCGGGCTCCTGGCCGGTGCGGGAACAGCCCACCGGCACCGGAGGCGAGCCCGCGCGGCAGACCGGAGCGGGACGGCTGGCGCTCCTGGCCGGAATCCCCGTGCTCGTGGTGGCGGTCGGGGTCGGCGGGTGGCTGGTCGTGCGGGCCCAGAACACCACGGCCGACACCGGTCCCGGCCTGCCGACGGCCACGGCCCCGATCACCGGCGGCGCCCCGGCGGCGACGGTGACTCCGACCGTGACCCCGACGGTGACCCCGCGGCCGAGCCGGACGATCCCCGCGGGCTGGCGGCTGCACCGCGACCCGATGGGCTTCTCCGTCGCGGTGCCCAGGGGATGGCAGGTCAAGCGATTCTCCGGCCGCGACCGGGTGGAGTTCCGCGCCCCCGGGTCGAGCGCTTTCTTGTGGATCGAGTCGACGGACGACCCGGAGAAGGACCCGCTCAGGCACTGGCAGAAGGTGGAGCGGGCCGGCCGGGCCGACAATGTCTGGCCGGGCTACCAGCGGATCGGCATCGCCTCGCTGAGATACCGGGGGGTGCCCGCCGCCGACTGGGAGTTCACCTACCTCAGGGACGGGGTCCGCACGCACGTCCTGGACCGGGGCTTCCGCACCCTCGCCGACCGGCCGTACGCGATCTACTGGGAGAGCCCGGAGTCGGAGTGGGACCGCGCCCTCTTCGACACGTTCACCAGGACCTTCCGCTCATGAGCGAGCCGGAGAGGGCGCGCTTCTGGCGCAGCCCGGGACTGCCCGGGGTGGACCTGCTCAAGGCCAGATACGTGACCCACCGCTTCGCCCCGCACGCGCACGAAAGCTACGCGATCGCGCTGGTCCTTTCCGGAGTGGAGGAGTTCGGCTACCGGGGCGCCCGCCACCGCGCGGGCGCGGGCAGCCTGAGCACGCTCAACCCCCAGGAGGCGCACGACGGCCACGCGGGCGTCCCCGAGGGATGGAGCTACCGGGTCCTCTACCCGTCCGTCGAGTTCGTCTCCGGGATCGCCGCCGAGGTGATGACCGGGCGCGGCACTCCCTGCTTCCCCGAGACCGTCACCTACCACCAGCCAACCGTCGAGCTGCTGCGGGCCGCGCACCAGGCCGCGGAGCACGGCGACGACCTCGCCTCCTCGACGCTGGCCCGCACCGCCTTCGCCGCCCTGCTCCGGCGGCACGCCACCCGCCCTCTTCTGGAGGCGCGCTCCTGCGACCAGGACCCGGCGGTGCGGCGCGCCCGGGAGATCCTGCATGAGCGGCTCGTCGACCCGCCCACGATCGAGGACCTGGCGCGGGCCGTCGACGCCAGGCCGTTCGCGCTGATCCGGGCCTTCAAGGCGGCCACCGGGCTGCCCCCGCACGCCTACCTGAACACGTTGCGGATCATGCGTGCCCGGCGGCTGCTCCAGGCGGGTACACCTCCCGCGCAGGTCGCCGGGGATGTGGGGTTCACCGACCAGGCCCACCTGAGCAGGCACTTCAAACGGATGGTGGGCGTTCCCCCCGCCGCGTACCAGCGTGCAGGAACGTACAAGACCGGAAGTTAAAACCAGACATAAGCTCCCTTTCCATGGATACAACCACTCGCTCCTCCGCGACAAGGGACGGACTGGGTGTGGGGATCGCCGTCGGGCTGTCCGGGGTCGCCTTCGGCGCCGCGGCGGTCACCGCGGGGCTGAGCGTCGCGCAGGCGTGCGTGCTGAGCCTGTTCGCCTTCACCGGTGCCTCGCAGTTCGCCCTCGTCGGAGTCGTCGCGGGCGGCGGCAACCTGGTCGCGGGCACGGCCGGCGCGATGCTGCTGGGCGCCCGCAACAGCCTGTACGGCCTGCGCATGGCCGGCGTGCTCGACATCCGGGGCTGGCGCAGGCCGCTGACGGCCCAGGGCGTGATCGACGAGACGACCGCGGTCGCCCTGGCCCAGCCGGACGAGGAGTCGTCCAGGACGGCGTTCCTGGTCACCTTCGTCACCCTCTACCTGACCTGGAACGCCACCACCCTCCTCGGCGCGCTGGGCACCTCCTGGGTGGCCGACCCCGCGGTGTTCGGCCTGGACGCGGTCGGTCCCGCGACGTTCCTGGCCATCCTGTGGCCCCGGCTCACCGGGAGCGACCCCGAGGCCCGCGCGCTGCAGCTGATCGCGGGCGGCGGCGCGGTGATCGCGCTGGCCGCGACCCCGTTCACCCCGCCGGGGGTGCCCGTACTGCTCGCGTCCGTGGCCGTGCTCGCGGTGGTCCTGAGGAGGCCCAGGTGACCCTCTGGTGGGCGATCGTCGCCACCTGCGCGGCCTGCTACGCGCTGAAGCTCGCCGGGCTGTCGGCACCACGCCGGCTCCTCGACCACCCGGGGGTGCAGCGCTTCGCGACGCTGGTCCCGGTGGCCCTGCTGGCGGCGCTGATCGCGGTGCAGACCTTCGGGCACGGGCAGGCGCTGCATCTGGACTGGCCGCGCACCGCGGGGATGGGCGCGGCCGTGGTGGCGCTGCTGCTGCGCGCCCCGTTCCTGGTGGTCCTCGCGGTGGCGGCCGTCGTCACCGCCGCGCTGCGCCACCTGCTGAACTGAAAAGGTGACCTGCGTAGCTAATCCTGAATGTCGGGATTAATCCTGGGTAGGCGTCGGCGCATGACCGATTCTCAGGGGATCATCGGAGCCCGCTACCGCCTGCTCGAACGTATCGGCCGAGGAGGCATGGGGACGGTCTGGCGAGCACAGGACGAGGTGCTGGGCCGCGATGTGGCGGTCAAGGAGGTCATCCCCTCCCCCGACCTCACCGGTCCCGAGCACGAGGCCTTCACCATGCGGACGCTCAGGGAGGCCCGGGCCGCCGGGCGGATCGGGCATCCGGGGGTCGCCACGGTGTACGACGTGATCGAGGAGCACGGGCGCCCCTGGATCGTCATGCAACTGGTCGACTCCCGCACGCTCGGAGCGGTGATCAGGGAGGACGGGCCGCTGCCGCCGGCGCGGGTGGCGCGGATCGGGCTGGAGGTGCTGGGCGCGCTGCTCGCCGCCCATCACGCGGGCGTCCTGCACCGGGACGTCAAGCCGGACAACGTCCTGCTCTCCAAGGACGGTCGGGCCGTGCTCACCGACTTCGGCATCGCCGTCCTGGAGGGCGACTCGTCGATCACCAGGACCGGCTCGCTCATCGGTACCCCGGCGTTCATCGCGCCTGAGCGGGCGAGCGGCGGCCCCGCCGAGTTCGCCTCCGACCTGTGGTCGCTCGGCGTGACGCTGCACATGGCGGTCGAGGGACGCTCCCCCTTCGAGCGCGCCCACCCGCTGGCGACGCTCAGCGCCGTCATGCACCAGGAACCCCCGCCGCTGCGGTTCGCCGGACCGCTCGCTCCCGTGATCTCCGGTCTGCTCCGCAAGGATCCCGCGCGACGCATGTCGGCCCAGGAGGTGCAGGTCCACCTGACCTCGCTGGTGAACGGGACCACCCCGCAGCCGACCATGCCGATCGAGTTGCCCCCGGCGGTCCCCGTGCCGGTGGGCGCGCCCACCGCCCCTGCCGAAGCCGGGCGACCGGTGCCCGAGCCCGGCCCGGTGGCCGCCCCGGGGAGGCAACGGCGCCCGGCGATCGCGGCGATGGTCGCGATGGCGCTCGCCGTCGCCCTGACCTCGGCTGGGATGGCCTGGGTCGCCGCCAACCCCTTCGACCAGACCCCCGCGAGGCCGCCGGCCCCGGCGAGTGTGCCCTCCGGGGAGGGTACGCCGACCGCCGAGCCCGAGCGGGCGAAGGCCCCCGCGCGAAACGCCCCCGCCAGGGACGACGGCGCCGGAGACGGCGGTGCCCCCACCCGCCCGGCCCCCGAGAGGTCGGGGGACGGCGACCCCGCCCCTCGGGACAGACCGTCGGACGAGCCGACGGGTGAGCCTTCGGGGAAACCGTCAGGCAAGCCGTCGCAGAACGGTTCCGAGCAGCCCGAGGAGCCCTCCTCGGGCGACCGGGGAGAGGGCGACCAGGGAGGACGGGACGACGGGGGCGAGGGGGCCGAGGAGGGCTCGGGCCAGGGCGACGCGCCGGGCCGGGGGCAGCAGGGCGACTCCCCCGACCAGATCGCCCCCGGCGCCGGGGCGGTCGCCCTCGGCGCGAGCGCCCGGGGCAGGGCCTGAGAAACCACCGGAAACGGTGAACCCGGCAACGGCCGGACGCGCCGGCAGGGCCACCGGCGCGAAGGCACGCCCGCCGCGGGGACCGGCGGGCCGCGCTAGGCCCTGTCCTGCGGATCTTGCCGTGGCGAGGATCGGTCAGGTGGTGTCTCGCAAGGCGGAGGAGGGAGCCGCAGCGTGCTGC
>NZ_JBEXUE010000273.1:0-13836 GCF_040614275.1 Streptosporangium sp. NPDC006013 | reverse complement strand
CACGACGTGCCGAGCGGGGCGAGGCCCTCGCGAAGCAGTACGGCATACGGGTGGTCTCCAACGCCGAGGCGGCCAAGAGCGCCGACATCCCCGCGCGTACCCCGTACCCCTGCCGGGTCACTTACGCTTGATGACCTCCTGGGTCAGCTGCGGGACCACCTCGTGCAGGTCGCCCACGACGCCGAAGTCGGCGAGCTCGAAGATCGGCGCCTCGGGGTCCTTGTTGATCGCGACGATCGTCTTGGCGGTCTGCATGCCGGCCCGGTGCTGGATGGCACCGGAGATGCCCGCCGCGATGTAGAGCTGCGGCGAGACGGTCTTGCCGGTCTGGCCGACCTGGAACTGGTGCGGGTACCAGCCGGCGTCGGTGGCGGCGCGGGACGCGCCGACGGCCGCGCCGAGCGAGTCGGCCAGCTCCTCGATGATCGAGAACTTGTCGGCCGAGCCGACACCCCGGCCCCCGGAGACCACGATCGCGGCCTCGGTGAGCTCCGGGCGCGCACCCTTCTCCTGCTTGACCCGCTCCACGATCCTGGCGCCCTTGGCGGCGTCGGACACGGTGAAGGAGACCTGCTCCTCGGTCCCCGCGCCCGCGGCGGCCTCGACCGGCGTCGAGTTGGGGCGGACCGCGATGATCGGGGTGCCCTTGGTCACGCGCGACCTGACGTTGACGCCGCCGCCGAAGATGGACTGGTCGGCGACCAGGCCGTCCTCGATGCCCACGACGTCGGTCAGCACACCAGAGTCGATCTTGATAGCGAGGCGGCCGGCGATCTCCTTGGCCTCGGCGGTCGCGGCCACGAGCACCGCGCTCGGCGACTTCTCGGCCACGAGGTGGGCGAGCAGCTCGGCCTTGGGCGCGACGACGTAGTCGCTGACCTCGGCGGAGTCGGCCACATAGATCTTCTCCGCGCCGTACTCGGCCAGCTTGGCCGCGGCCTCGGGCGCGTAGCCCGCGCCGGTCCAGACCGCCGACGGAGCGCCCAGCTTCCTGGCGAGCGTCAGCAGCTCAAGGGTGACCTTCTTGACCTGGCCCTCGACGTGCTCGACCAGAACGAGAATCTCAGACATTTCCAGCTACCCCCGCTCTCAGACGAACTTCTTCGACGCGAGGAAGTCGGCGGCCTTCACGCCACCGTCGCCCTCGTCCCTGACCACCGTGCCCGCCGCGCGCGGCGGAGCGGCCGCGAAGTCGACGACCTCGCTCCAGGAGCCGGCCAGACCCACCCGGGAGGCGTCGATCTCGGCCTCGGCGACGCCGAGCTTCTCGACCGGCTTCTTCTTGGCGGCCATGATGCCCTTGAAAGACGGGTAGCGCGGCTCGTTGATCTTCTCCACCACGGAGACGACGGCGGGCAGCGAGGCCTCGACCCTGTCGTAGCCGTAGTCGGTGACGCGCTGGATGGAGATGGCGCCCTTGTCGATCTGGACCTGATTGGCGAAGGTGAGCTGCGGCACGCCGAGGCGCTCGGCCAGCATGGCGGCGAGGACCCCGGTGCGGGCGTCCGTCGACTCCGAGCCAAGTACGACCAGGTCGAAACTGATCTTCTTGAGAGCCTGCGCCAGGGCGTGCGAGGTGCCCAGCGCGTCCGAGCCGTGCAGCGCATCGTCCACCAGGTGGACAGCCTTGTCCGCGCCCATGGCCAGGGCCTTGCGGATGGTGTCGCTCGCCTTGTCGGGACCCATGGTGAGAACGGTCACCTCACCGCCATGAGCCTCCTTCAGGCGCAGCGCCTCCTCGACCGCGTATTCGCACAACTCGTTGATGACGCCGTCGGCGGCGTCGCGATCGAGCGTCTTGTCATCGGACCTCAGCTTGCGCTCGGTCGCCGTGTCGGGGACCTGCTTCACGCAGACGACGATGTTCATGGCTGGTGGCCGACCTCCCGTGGTCGCTTACGCCACCGCGTCACTGCGGTTGGCGCCGGATACTCGGTGCGTACACGCGGGGCACGTGCACACTGTGCCAAGACTGCCAGGTGCCCGAGAGCGGTGTGGCAGCGGGTGGCCCGGTTGGGACACGCCCGTCCCTACCCCGAGCCTATGTTACTGCCCAGTAGCTTGGCCGCAAACCGCCAGGCCGGACGGCTCGCGACCGGGACCCCAGGGTCCCCAGGGGACCCTCGACCACCATACCGAACTATATTCCGGTATCTGCGCGCGGGCCCCTCACTACGGAAACGTACCCGGGAACCGGCCTGGGGAGCCCTGCCCGTTCAGCTGGCCACCAGGATCCCGACCAGGACGAAGACGACGGTGCCCAGCGCGAGTGCCAGGGTGATCGTGCTGAAGAACGCGCTGAGGGCCGCCCACAGCGCGACGGCCCCGGCTCCCGCGGACAGGGCGAGGATCGTGCGCCCGCGATCCCTGCGGGCGAACAGGGCGATGCCCGCGTCGACGAGCATCGCCGAGCCGTACCCGGTCAGCAGCAGCAGGGCCACCTCGGGCAGCGGTTCCCTGGCGGTCGCGGCCATCAGCGAGACGAGCAGGCCGGTGCCGACGACCCAGCGGCGGTGCAGCACGACTCTGCGACGCTCGCGGGCCTCCTCCAGCGTGGGCCTGCCCTTCTGCGGGCGGGGGCGATCGCCCGGCCGCCACTCCCGGGTGGTGAGGCCGTGCATCCCGCTCTCCACCACGGCACGGGGCCGCGGCGGGCCCACCACGGGGGCCGCACCCAGCCGGGCCAGCAGCGCGCCCGCGTCAGGCCGGGCGGCGGGGTCGCGCAGCAGGCACTCCCGCAGCAGCGGCTCCAGCCAGCCGGGAACGCCTTCGAGGTCGGGAGGGTGGTGGACGACGCGGTAGCCGATCGCCGACGCCGGGCCCGTGCCGTAGGGGTGCCGCGCCGTGGACGCGTACGCCAGCGTCGCCCCGAAGGCGAAGACGTCGGCCTCGGCACCCGACCCGGTGCCCTCCAGCACCTCGGGCGCCAGGTAGCCGGGCGTGCCGAGCACCGCCCCCGAGGCGGTGACCGAGGGCGAGTCGAGCGCGCAGGCGATGCCGAAGTCGATGACGACCGGCTCGCCGTCGGTCAGGATCACGTTCGCGGGTTTGAGGTCGCGGTGCACCACCCCCGCGGCGTGCACGGCCGCCACGGCCTCGGCCAGACCGCGCGCCAGCCGTACGAGATCGTCGCCCGCGACCGGCCCGTCCGCGCCGACCACCTCGCTGAGCGGGCGACCCTGCACGTAGCGGGTGACCAGGTAGGGGCGTGCCCCGTCAAGGGAGGCGTCCAGGACCTCGGCGACGTGCGGGCCCCGGACCAGCCGCATGGTCTCCACCTCGCGGGCCAGCCTGGTCAGCGCCGTCGCGTCGGCCGCGACGTGGGGATGCAGGATCTTGACCGCCACCGTACGCCCCTCGGGGTCCAGCGCCAGGTGGACCTCGCCGAAACCTCCGGCCCCCAGTCTCGACAGCAGGCGGTAGGGGCCAAGACGTTCACCGTCCGGTGCGACCATGCGACTCCTTCCGGTGGATCTCCTCCATCGTGCCGCAGAGAGGGCGATCCCGCATCGGCTGGATGTCAGGAAACACCCATCAACGGACATGGGATGCAAGCTAGAGGTTTCCCATCGACCACATCCGGTAACCGGGCTTGGGACCGGCTTGGTATCGATCTTCAGGAATCGCCCAAGAAGCCGGGGCCGACCTCGCCCCGGAGAACACCGGCGTCCGGGTGGCCTCGCCACGTGGGGCCGGCCGTCGCGTACGACCTCGACCGGCCCGTCTCCGCCGGCGGGGTCGTCACTTCCAGAACGTCAGGAACCCGAGGCCGAGGCTTGTCATCAGGTCGTCGAGGAGGCCGCCGATGAGATCGAGCACGCCCATCGCGCCCTCGTTCGCCGACTGCCGCCACTGCGTCGTGAGATTGTCGACGACATCGGTCGGCTGCTGCCACGGGAGGAAGGAGGGCACCACGCTCACCGCGGCCATCACCGCGAAGAACGCCAGCGTGCCCAGGATGATCGTGGTCACCATGCCCGCGCCGGGGCTCCGGATGATCCCGCTCAGCGCGCGGGCGACGGCCTTGCGCGGCTTGCCGCCGCCGGGGAGGACGAACAGCCCGGCCGCGAAGGCGCCGGCCGCGTAGGCGGCCGCGTGGTTCTTGTTCATGTCCCCCGCGTAGACCAGGAACCCCCACACGCACATGCCGAACATGGCGGAGAGCATCGCGGTGACCAGTGTCGCGAACGCGGCCTTGATCAGCGCCCACGGGGTGCCGAGCACCGCGAGCAGCGGGTCGGTGGCGCTGCTGCCCCTGATGGAGCGGCGCTGGACCAGGTCCCCGAACAGGTACTCCCCCACCCGCAGGCAGAGCGCGGCGGCCAGCGCGAACACGCTCACCACCACCGGCAGCACGCAGGCCACCGCCACCAGGATCGTCAGCAGCAGGAACGCGGCCAGCGGATGGCTGGCGCGGTAGCGCTCCTGCGGCGGGGTTCTGGGCGCGGGCCGCTCCTGCGGCGGGGTGTGCGGCCGTGCCTGGACCGGCGGCGGGTAGTGCCTCGACGGGCCGGTCGGCGGCGGCGCCGGGTATCCGGCCACCCGCTGGTCGGGGTAGGGCGGCGGTGCCGCGCCCCTGGCCTGCGCCGCGGGCGGCGCGGGGACGTAGGGCGGCGGCTGGGGGGCCGGGACGTACGGCGGCGGGGCGGTCCCCGTGCCGGACGCCTGGCCGGACTCCTGCCTCGGCCTGCGCTCACGCCGCTCCGGCTTGGCGTACTCGACCGGCGGGAGCAGGTCGGCGTAGCCGTCGTCCTGCGGCAGGACACGGGTACCGTTCGGCGGGGGCGGCGGGCTCTGGCCGTCCAGGATCCTGGTGCCGTCGGTGTTGAGGACCTTCGTCCCGCCGTCGAGGACGGCGGTGGGCGGCGTCTCGTGGAAGGTCGTCACCGTCGGGTCGAGGGCGCGGGCCATCCGGTGCAGCTCCGTCGCGGACGGCCGGGCGGCGGGGTCGACGGCCAGTGCCCGCTTGAGCCAGCCGCGCAGCCACCCGGGGGCCCTGTCGACGTTTGCCCGGCCCTCCATGATGTTGAAGCAGACGACCTCGAAGCTACCCGTGCCGAACGGCGGCTGGCCGGTCGCGCCGAAGAAGACCGTCGAGGCCAGCGCGTGCACGTCGGCCGCCTGGGTGATCTCGGAGTCGCGGATGATCTCCGGGGCGAGGTAGCCGGGGGTGCCGACGAACATGCCGGTCTGGGTCAGCCTGGTCGCGTTGACCAGGTGCGCGATACCGAAGTCGATGACCAGCGGATCACCGTTGACGATCATCACGTTGGACGGCTTGAAGTCGCGGTGGATGACGTCGGCGGCGTGAATGGCCACCAGTGCCGCGCACATGCCCTGCGCCAGCCGGATGACCTGGTCCGCGGGGAGCGGGCCGTCCTGCAGGACGGTCTCCTCCAGCGTGCGCCCGGGGGCGAACCGGGTCACGATGTAGGGCTGCCTGGCCGTCAGTTCGGCGTCGAGCACCTCGGCGACGTGCGGGCTGCGCACCCGCCGCATGGTCTCCACCTCGCGGGTGAGCCGGTCGCGGGCCTTGAGGTCGGCCGCCACGTGCGGGTGCAGGACCTTGACGGCCACCTCGCGCCCGTCCTCGTCGACCCCGAGGTGGACGACGCCCATGCCGCCCTCGCCGATCTTTCTGAGCAGCCGGTACGGGCCCAGCCTCTCGGGCGCCCGCGTGTCCCCCGTCATCACGCCGCCTTCTTTCGTAGGTCGCTCAGTTCGTCCACCACCGTCCCGACGTCGACCGGCGTCCACACCGCCGGCCGTGCCCTGTCTCCCACGGTGCCGATCGCCAGGAAGACCATCAGCGCCGCCACCGCGCCCAGCAGCGCGGCGGCGATCATGGCCGCGCCGCGTGACGGCAGCAGTGATGCCAGCGTACGTCGCATCTGGCGGCTGGGGCCCTCCACACCCGGTCCGGCGCAGACGGTCCAGAGCGCGACGGCCGCGCCCCAGCTCAGCGTGTTGGTGATGGGCATGCTCCCGACCAGCACGGCGAGCAGGAGCGTCACCGGCAGGCCGAGGATCAGCGCGTACGGCACCAGGGCGACGGTGATGCCGATCGACTTCAGGAGCGCGGCCGGCTGGCCGAGCACCCGGAAGACGTCGGTAGCCGCCTCACCGGCGGTCCTGCGGGCGTTCAGGGCCGGTTGGGCGATGTCGGCGGCGCGAAGCAGGATCGCCACCGGGATGGCCACCGCGGCGACGATCAGCGGGGCGATGACCGCCGCGACCGTCATGATGACCAGCATCAGCACGCTCACCACCCCGTACGCCTTGGAACGCTGCAATGCGTGACCCGGCCGCTGCCCGGGGTGGAGCGGCAACGGCGCGGGGTGCTGCTGGGCCTGCTGGGGGTACTGCTGAGGGGGCTGCTGGGCCTGCGTGGGGGGCTGCGAGTGCGAGTAGGGGTAGGGCGGGGGTGCGGGGGTGCGGACGTGCGGGGTCTGCTGCTGGTCGAACGGGGCCTGCCGCTGCGGGTACGGCTGCGGAGTGCCCACCTGCGGCGACCGGCCCTGCTGACCCGGCTGCCCCTGGTAGCCACCATGCCGGCCCGGCTGGCCCGGCTGGCCCGGCTGGTTGGTGTACTGACGGATGTATTCCTGCAGGTCCTGAGGGCGGACCCGCTGGGTGGGGATGTCCCCGTCGGGGACCGGCGCGGTGAAGCCCTGGTCGTCGCCCCTCGCCCCCGGCTGGTCACGGACGACGGGGCCGGGTGCGGAACCCGCGACGGGCGGGGAGCCCTGGACCGCGCCGGGGGTGCGGGTGGGCACGTCCTCCGGGGCGAGCATGCCGGTGGGCAGGTCGTGCGCGGACTGCTGGGCCGCCGCCTGGCGCAGTTCCTCGGGGGTCACCCGGCGGGTCGGCCACGGGTCGGGCTGCTCCTCGCCGAGCAGCGAGACGTACTCGTGGGGCTGGGCCACGGGGGCGGGAGGCCAGGGGGTGGGTGGGACCGCCGGGCGGGACGCCACCGGGGTCGGCACGTCGCCGGGGTCGCCGCGGAAACCCGGGTCGCCGCGGAAACCGGGATCACCGCGGAAGCCGGGAGCGGGGTCGTCGAACTCCGCGACCGTGGTGATCTCGTCCGGCACCCGGGACCGGCCGGTGTCCGGCAGCAGGCGCCCCACCTGCGCCGCCAGGTCGGCGGCCGAAGGCCGCCTGGCCGGGTCGCGCTGGAGCGCGGCCCGCAGCACCGGCTGGAGCTCACGCGGGACGGCCTCGACGTTCGCCTTGCCCGCGGTGATGTTGTAGAAGATCATCTCCAGCGTGCCCTTGCCGAAGGGCGGCTGGCCGGTGGCGGCGAAGACCAGGGTGCCCGCCCAGGCGTGCACGTCGACCTCGGGGCCGGCCTCGTGTCCCTCGATGATCTCGGGGGCGAGGTAACCGGGCGTGCCGATGAACATGCCGGTCTGGGTGAGCCTGGTCGCGTCGACGGCCTGGGCGATGCCGAAGTCGATGAGGACCGGCTGGCCGTCCAGGATGAGGACGTTGCCGGGCTTGAGGTCGCGGTGGATCACGCCGACCGAGTGCACGGCGGCCAGCGCCGACGCCACACCGTGCGCGACCCGCAGCAGCGCGGGCAGCTCCATGGGGCCGTCCTGCTTGATCACCTCGTCCAGCGGCCGGCCGGCGACATATCGCGTCACGATATAGGGGCGGTGGCCGGTCACATCGGCGTCGATGACCTCGGCGATGTGCTCGCTGCGCACCCGCCGCATCGTCTCGACCTCGCGCGAAAGACGGCGACGGGCGACGTCGTCGCCCGCCACCTCGGCGCGGAGCACCTTCACCGCGACCTGTCGGCCCTGTGGGTCGACCGCGAGGTGAACCACACCCATACCGCCCTCGCCGAGCCGCCGCAGCAGCCGGTAAGGGCCCAATCGGTCGTCCTGATTCATGGCATGAAGCACCATATCGGCTTAGACCCCGCCCATGAGATGAACCATCGGGCCACATTCTCCGACTGAATAACGTTCACAGAACCTCGACGGTTTCCCGATTCCCGTTCTCACTTAATCTCATTTTCGCTTCAGTTCGCCAGGCGGAGAACCTGCGCCGTTTTCAACCCGGCCAGCAGGGAGCCCGACACCGCCAGTTTGGAGCGGCGGACCCCGCTGCCGATCACCACCTCGGGATGGGCCGCCACCGCCTCGTCGACGAGCACCGGCCACTCCTCGGGCAGCCCGAGCGGGGTGATCCCGCCGTACTCCATGCCGGTCAACGTGACCGCGTCGTCCATCGACGCGAACGAGATCTTCCGCGCGTCCAGGTGACGCCGGACCACTCCGTTGACGTCGGCCCGCATGGTGGCGAGCACCATGCACGCCGCGTAGCGGACCTCCCCCGCGCGCCTGGCCGCCACGATCACGCAGTTGGCCGACTCGCCCAGGTCCACGCCGTAGCGCTCGCAGAAGGCCGCCGTGTCGGCCAGTGCCGGGTCGATCTCGGCGACCTTGATCTCGCCGAGGACCCCGTCGAGCCCGTCGGCCGCCCGCGCCACCGGCTCGGCCAGCAGGTCCAGCCGCTCGGTGGCACTCGTCCAGTCCAGTGTTCCGATCGCCATCGCCGTCTCATCTCCCTCAGATTTCCTTCGCACCGAAACCTTACGGCCGCGCCGAAGAACTCAGGAGGTCGCGCTCAACACCCGGCGGTGCAGCTCGGTGACCGTCCTCCTCGCCGACTCCATCGCGCCGGCCTGCCAGGCGATCAGCTGGGTGAGCCAGTCCCCGGCGAAGTAGACCCGCCCCGCCGGGCGCTGGAGGAGGGTGAAAGCACCCTCGTGGGAGGGCCAGCCCACCCAGCCGCCCTCGATGTGCGGCCTGCGCCGCCAGGCGATCGAGATGCTGGAGCGCAACTCGGCGCGGTACTTCTCACCGTGGATCTTCTTGCCCTGGGTGAGCGCCCGGTTTCGACGATCGCGGTGGGAGAGCGCGCCGTAGAGATCGGCGTTCTGCCCGACGTTGTAGTAGCCGACCACCAGGCCACTGCGGGAGTGGTAGCCGTGGGAGGGGTACCAGATGTGGGTGATGTCCAGGTCGGTCTCGGTGACACCGCCGTAGATGCGGTCGTCGATCTCCCACCAGCGCCTGCCGTACTCCAGCCCGATCTTTCCGGCGGAGACCGGTACGGGCGTGCGGAGCGCGGCGGTGACCGGGGTGCCGAGGTTGTGCGGCAGGCGCGCGAGCAGGTGGGGTGGCAGGGAGGCGATGCAGTAGTCGGCGCGGACCGTGCCGCCCTGGTGGGTCACCTCCACCCCGTCGGGCAGGTTCCTTATCCCGGTGACCCGGGTGCCGGTCCTGATCCGGTCGCGGCCGACCGCGTCGGCGAGCGCGACGGCGATCGCGTCCATGCCGCCCACCGGCTGGAACATGGGCATCGCCTGGTCGTAGCCGAAGTCCATGGTGACGGCCCTGCCGGTGCCCGCGGCGAGCACGTCCCGCAGCGAGGGCGCCGCGCCCAGGGGAACGCCCTGGTCCACTCCCGGATAGGTCTCGAAGCCCCGCCGTTCCGACCCTCGGTAGCTGAGATCGGGTCCGAGGTCGCCGAAGCGCCGCAGGAACTCCGCCAGCCGCTCGCGGTCGTCGGCGGTGAGCCTGCGGTTCAGCGCGCCGGCGCTGCTCGCCTTGGCCAGCAGTTCCGCGACGTAGCCGTACAGGTCCGCGCGGGCCGTACGCGCCCGGACCGGGGCACTCATGTTCTCGTTGTAGACGTACGCCGAGGCGTTGTTGTTGACGAACGTCTCGATGGGGACGCCCAGCTCGCGGCAGTAGTCCATGGTGACCATCCACGGCGCGATCCGCCCGGCCCCCGCGTTGAAGTAGGTGCCCTCCTCGAACGCGGCCGTCTGCGTCTCGCCGTCCAGCTCGTCCAGCCGGTCGCCCGCGCGCAGCGTGAGGTTCCTGCCGCCCACCCGGTCGGACGCCTCCAGGAGCGTGCAGTCGTATCCGGCCTTGCCCAGCTCGTAGGCGCAGGTCAGCCCGGTGATACCGGCGCCGAGGACGACCACCTTGGCCGCCGCTCTGCCGCTGAGGGAGAAGTCGGAGGGCTGCGGAGGGGTGAACTCTCTCTCCTGGGACTCCGGGGCGAGGCCGAGCGCGCCCATGGCCGCGAACATGGCCCCGGCACCCCCCGCCGCGCCCACCCCGACCAGCAGCGCCCTGCGCGTCAGTCCTCCGCCTCCGGCCGGGGCGGCCTGGGCGACAGGCCCCGTCTCGTCACTCATCGAAAATCGTCAAGGGCATCGGGAACCGTCCGGGGGCTATTTCAACGGGGATATTTCAAAGGGGACGTAGAGGAAGATCAGCCATAAATGCCGCTGCCGCAGGCGACCTGACCGCCGATCATGGCGAAGATTCCCAGCAGGGCCATGATCTGCGAGAAGTCGTCCGTGGTGAACTCGGTGTGCCGGGGGCCCACCGCCCGCACGCCGGGAATGATCGCGCATCCGGCCGCGATGGCCGTGGAGTTCCACTCGACGCCGAGGGTGAACGGCGGCTCGGGGGCGCAGAGGCGGAAGTCGGCCACCCGGTCGAGCGCGCGGGCGGCGGCCTCGCGGATGCGGGCCTGGGCGACGGCGGGCGGCAGGAGCTCGGCGGCGAACCTGTCGATCCCCTTCTTGACCGCGACGGTCTCCACGTCGCCGAGCAGTTCCCTGGCCTCCTCGCAGACCGCCTCGTCCCCGGTCACCAGGGCCACCGGCACGCCGAGCGCCCCGGCGAAGGAGGCGACGAGACGGGTCTCGCCGCAGACCTCGTCGTTGAGGTAGACGTTCTGGATCTCCCTGCCCATCCAGGTGTGGTTGAGGACGCCGTGCTGGACACCGGCCCGCGCGTGGTAGCCGACGAAGCAGGCCGCCCGGTGGCTCGCGTCGAGTCCCTGCCCCATCCGCATCGGCTTGCCGGGACCACGGAGCAGGGTCGCCCGCTCGTCGAGCAGGTCGATCCTGAGATTCTTGGTCGAGCCGTGCGCGTCGTTGACGCGTACCGCGGTGGCGCCCGCGTCGAACGCCCCCTCGATGACCGCGTTGGCGTCGCCGGTCATCAGCTCGCAGCCACGCTCGTAGCCCCGCCCTCCGGCCTGCATCTCCTCGGGGTCGGTCAGACCGGTGACACCCTCCATGTCGACCGAGACGTACACCTTCACGCCGTCCCCCACGTCTCGACGCGCCGCACCTCGTCCTCGTTCATGAAACCGATCTCCCCATCCACGAAGTCGTGAACCTGCTTGCGCCACGGTTCGGGGATCTCCGCGATCGCGGGCCGGTAGCAGCGGTCCAGCCAGGCGGTGGAGGACTCGCTCGCGCGCAGGTACCCGGCCGCCGCGCCGAAGACGGTGTCCTCGATGCCGGGCACCCTGGCGCAGCCGTACTCGATCATCTCCTGGCCGCCGTACGGCGGCGGCTGCTGCCACCTGCGGGCGACCGGGCGGCCCGCGGTGATCGTGGTGCGGAGCGGGCGGCGCTCGACGGCGGCCTGGATGAGCTCCTTGTACAGGCACTTGCCGCAGGTCCCGCAGGGGCCGCTCACCCCGCGCAGGCACCAGCGGACCTGCCCGCGCAGCTCGGAGCCGAGGGCGAGCCGCATCGTGACGGCCTCGCTGACCCCGCCCACCGGGAGCACGATGTGCAGACCGGCCGCGGCGAACGCCCGCCCCCAGGCACCGTGCGGCGCCCACATCGGGTTGTCGGGTGTGTAGCGGAGCAGGTAGCGGTCGCCTCCCAGCCAGCGCGAGCCCAGCTCGTAGCCGAAGGCCAGGCCCCCCAGGTCGAGCTCGTCCGCCAGCAGCAGCGCGCCGGCGGCGACCGCGTGGTGCTCGGGGTAGCCCGGGCGCGGCTCGGCGAGCGTGAACTCCAGGTCGGAGCGGACGACGGTCAGCTCGCGCCCGGTCCTGGCGGCCAGCGAGGCCAGCACGTCGGAGCGGTAGTGGGTCCACCGGTTGGGCACCCGCGGGTGGGAGACCCTCTGGAAGTGCACGAAGGGCGCGTCGGGCAGCATCGCGGCCACCGCGACCGAGTCCGCCCCGCCGCTGTAGGAGATCGCCAGCCTGTCACCCGACCGCGCCCGTCCGCCTTCGGGACCGGCCTCGATCCCCCAGCCGTCGCCGATCGCCCCCGCGAGCTCCGGTGAGATCGGCCGGTCGAAGACGACGCGGCGCCGGGTCCACGGCGCGACCACGGTCCACGCGGCGAGGGCGAGCAGGTCGGGATGGATGTCACGCGGGGCCTGCGGCAGTTCGACCCGGAACGAGTTCGTGGCCAGCTTCAGCGGCTGGCCGTCGGCGCAGAGGCCGGTGACGTCGTCCTCGGGATCCAGCCGGAACACCAGGTGCCAGGTGCCGCCGTCCGCACTCCAGGTCACTCTCACGCGGTGCCCCCGGCGGTCCGGTCTGGAACGCTCCCGCGCGCCCCGGGGAGTGCCGCCCGGCCCGTGCCCTCTCCCGCGGCGCGGTCCACGGCCTGCCAGAGCAGCACCTCGTTCTGGAGGACCCCGTCCAGCGCGACCGCGGTCTCCTGGGCCAGCCGGTGGGCGTCGTCCCAGCGCCCGGCCCGCGCGGGGTCGAGAGCGACCCCGGCCACCCGCGCGCGGAGCTCGACGACCTCCGCGCGCAGCGAGGTGACCTCCCTGGCCAGCGTCTGGACCTCCCAGAGCGCGTCCTTGACGTCCTGCCGGTGATCCGCCCTGGAGATGTACCGGGAATCGAACCAGCCGAGGACCGCCCGCCGCAGCGGAGCGGGCACCAGCGCACGCTTCACCAACCGCACCATAATCCGGCACGATACCGGCAATTTTTAATCATCCATGACCGATCCCAGCAAGCCGGCTGAATGCCTCAACGGCCGGTGAACTCGGCCTTCGACCTCTCGGAGAAGGCGCGCATGCCGATCCCTGCGTCGGCGGTGGCGAACATGCCGGAGAACTGCAGGCGCTCGATCTCCAGACCGGTGTCCAGATCGGTCTCCAGGCCGTGGTCGACCGCCTGCTTGGCGGCGCGCAGCGCCAGGGACGGTCCCCCGGCGAACTGGGCCGCGTACGCGAGGGCCTCGGTGTACACGTCGTCCTCGGGGACCACCCGGTCCACCAGGCCGATGGCCAGCGCCTCGTCGGCGGCCACGTGGCGTCCGGTGAAGATGAGGTCCTTGGCCTTGGCCGGGCCGATGAGCCTGGGCAGCCGCTGGGTGCCTCCCGCGCCGGGGATGAGGCCGAGCAGAACCTCGGGCTGGCCAAGCTTGGCCGACTCCCCCGCGATCCTGATGTCGGCGCACAGGGCCAGCTCGCAGCCGCCACCGAGCGCGTAGCCGGTCACGGCCGCGACGACGGGCTTGCCGATCCTCGCGACGGCGGTGAAGCAGTCCTGCAGGGTCCGCGAGTGGACCGCCATGTCCGCGTACGACATGTCGGCCATCTCCTTGATGTCGGCACCGGCCGCGAAGACCCGTCCCCCGTAGACGACCACGGCGCTCACGTCCCCGTCGGCGTCCACCTGCCGGGCGCACTCGGCGATCTCCAACTGGACCTGCCGGTTGAGCGCGTTCATCTTCGGCCGGTCGAGCCTGATCGTCGCGACCCCGTCAGCCTTCTCCACCCGCACGAACTCACCCATGGACGTCCCTCCATCAAGATTCACAACGCGACCGGTCCGGTGCCGGCCGCGCCGTGATCCAACATAGAGCGCCGCTCAGTTGACGGGCATGGCCAGGTCCCTGCTCCCCGCCGCACTCTCCGTCGCATTCTCCGCCGTGCTCGCCGCGACGCGCTCTCCGGTCCGCCTCGACGGCCCGGCGACCACCCTGCGATAGATCGCCTCGTACGCGCGGGCCATCGTCTCCACCCCGAA
>NZ_JBEXUE010000272.1:0-13867 GCF_040614275.1 Streptosporangium sp. NPDC006013 | reverse complement strand
CGCCGTACCAGGTCTCGATGAGCCTGCGGGCGATCGACAGCTCCGACGGCAGGCGCACCTCGCCGCTCTCCATCGCGGCCAGCAGCTCGGCGCGGCTGAACCAGTGGGCCTCGGCGATCTCCTCGGGGTCCAGCACGAACTCCGTCGACGTGGCCCGTGCGAAGAAGCCGAGCATCAGGCTGCGCGGGAACGGCCAGGGCTGGCTGCCCATGTAGCGCGCATCGGCGACCCGTACGCCGACCTCCTCGGACACCTCACGCGCCACGGCCTGTTCCAGTGACTCGCCCGGCTCGACGAAACCGGCCAGCACCGACAGCCGCCCCTCGGGCCACTGCGGTCCTCTGGCCAGCAGGCACCTGTCGTCGTCATCGTGGATCAGCATGATCACCGCAGGGTCGACCCGGGGAAAGTGCTGGCTGTCGTCCTTGGGGCAGACGCGCACATGCCCGCCGGCCCGCACCTCGGTGCGGCTCCCGCATCGGGGGCAGTACTCGTGGGTGGAGTGCCATGCCTCCAGGGCGACCGCGTACACCAGCAGGCCGGCGTCCAGATCGCCCAGCAACGATCCCACCTGGCGCAACCCGGCGGTGACGGTCTGCCCCTCACCCAGTTCCGAGGGGTCGAGCGGGGAGACGATCCGGTTGAAGGAGCCGGTATGGGTGGCGGTGGCCAGCGACGCCGTCACGGCGAAGTAGGCGATGCCCTCCGCGTCGACGCCGAGCAGGTAACGCTCTCCCTCGGGAGCGTCGGCGGTGGACAGCAGGACCAGCTCCGCCTCTCCGCCGCTGCGCCGGATCAGCGCCTGCCCGTCGTCGACGACCACGACCCTGGTCGCGCCGTCCGCCCAGGCCCGCTCCAGCCACTCGGTGTCGCCGCGGAGCACCGCCGACCTGTCGATGGCGCTGCGCGCGAGCAGCAGCGGCCCCAGAAGTCCTTCTTGTGCAGTGATCTCCACGCCGTTCCGCCTCCCCAAACGAGTGCACATATTACGCCGCCGGAACGCGGGGCCGCACAGGGCCGACGGCGTCACCCCTGGCCGGAGGCCCTCCAGAAAAGACCCCATCTTTTGACGACACGGACATATACGGTCAATAGACCGATCATCCCGGCGTGATGATCTCCATCCCGCTAGGATGCACCGAGTTAGGTTAGCCTTACCTGATATCGGGGGTTCCTGCATTGCGGCTGTACCTCACCGCGCTGAAACCGACGGACTCGGTCACCGACGGCTTCCTCCCGGCGGCACGCGCACTCGGGTGCGAGGTCACGATCCTCACCGACCGGCCGGAACAGTACCGCGACCATGGAGCGGAGGTGCTCCGTTGCGACGTGCGCGACGCGCGGGCGGTGATCGACACCGTCGCGCACCACCGCACCCCGGACGCGATCTTCTCGAACTCCGACCACATCCAGGCGGAGACCGCACTCGCCGCCGCGTACTTCGGACTCCCCGGCAAGGACTGGCGGGCCTGCGTCGACACCAAGAACAAGGCGCTCACCCGGCGGCGGCTGGCCGCGGCCGGGGTCGAGACCGTCCGTACCGCGCGGCTGGCACCGGCCGACCCGCCGGTCGCGGACCTGCCCTTCCCCGCGGTCGTGAAACCGTGCGAGGGCGTGGCCAGCGAGGACGTCGTGCTGGTCCACGACGCGGGCGAACTCGCGGCGGCCGTCCTGTCCATCAGGGGCAGGCGGCCGGCGGAGACGCTGGTCGTGGAGGAGTATCTCGACGGCCCCCTGCACACGATGGAGACGCTCGGCGACGGCGAGCGGATCAGGGTGCTCGGCGGTTTCCGCACCACTCTCGGGCCGCTGCCGCACTTCGTGGAGGAACGGCTCGACTGGGAGCCGCCTCCCGGCCGCGACCACGTGCTGCGGGCGCTGGAGGCACTCCGGGTGGGGTTCGGGGCCTGCCACACCGAGTACGTGATGACCCCGGCCGGACCACGGATCGTCGAGGTCAACTACCGGGTGATCGGTGATCACTGCGACTTCCTGCTGGCGAGCCTGCTCCAGGTGCCCCTGTTCGAGCTCGTCCTCGGGACGCATCTCGGGATGGGGCCGGCGGACCTCGCCCCGGTGCGGGGGCACGGGACCGCGCTGAGCCTGGTCGCCGATCGCTCGGGGACCGTGGTGGAGGCTCCCGGGACCGTCGTCCCCGCCTCCGGCGACCCGGTCCGGATCTGGCACCGGCCGCTGCGCGCCGTGGGCGACCGGATCGACCGGAGCAACACCAACCGCGACTACCTGGGCATCGTCCGCGCGACCGGGCCCGACCGGGCGGGCGTGGACGCCGCCGTCGCGGCCTTCAGGGCGGAGAACCCGTGGGTGATCGCATGAGCCGGGGACCCGCGAACCGACGTGTGACCGGCCAGGGAACCGTGGACGGTCCCGGGATCGGCGGAGGTTCGGCGCGCGGGCGGGAGTCGTACCTCGCCGTCCGGGTGCTGAACGCGCTGCTGCGCGAGGACTACGGTGGCCTGGCCAGGCGGGTGACCCACGGCAAGGACGGCGTCGCGCTGGTCCTGCCGGGGGGCAGGTGGGTGCGGCTGGTCCCCGGCTCGCTGTTCCAGGACTTCGTCGCGGCCCCGCAGGAGGCGCTCCGCCTGCTGGAGGTCCTGCACACGCTGCGGGAGGTCTCCGACCCCGCCGACGCGGCCGGGGTCGAGTCGTTCGCCAGGGAGTGCCACGAGGCGCTGCGCGCCCTCGACCTGCACGACCTCCACCACGAAGAGGTACTCGCCAGACTGGCCGCCACCGCACACCCCACCACCCCGCACCCCGACGCCACGTCCGGCACCACGGGCACGACGGGAACCGGTGGCGGACGCGACAGCGTGTGGTACGAGACGCTGGCCGCGTTCGTCGATCACCCCGTCTACCCGACGGCCCGGTGCCGGATCGGCCTGTCCGACGAGGAACTGACCGCGTACGCGCCGGAGTTCGCGCCCGCCTTCGAGCTGCGCTGGGCCGCGGTTCCCCGGGAGCGGCTCACCGGGGCCGAGATGCCGGGGGCACCCGGGTTCCGTGCCGTCGGGCTGGCGGGGAGTCTCGCCGGGACGCACGCGCTGTTCCCCGTGCACCCGCTGACGGTCCCCCGCGTCGAGGAGATTCCGTGGGCGACCGTGGCCCCTCAGCCGTATCTGCGGGTCAGGCCCACGCTGTCGATGCGCACCGTCGAGATCGCCCCGGGCGCGCACCTGAAGCTGCCGCTGGCCACCAGCACCCTCGGGCTGCGCAACCGGAGGTCGATCAAGCCCGGCACGCTGGCCGACGGGGCGCGGGCCGAGCTGCTGCTGCGGGCGATGCCCGATCCCGAGGTGCTGCTGGCCGACGAGCAGACGTACGGGCACGCCGGGCACGAGTATCTGGGCTGGCTGCTGCGCCGCCAGCCCGTGGGAGAGGTCGTCTCCGTCGCGGCGCTGACGGCACCGCTGCCCGGGGGCGGCCTGGTCGTGGAGGGTCTCGCCGGACGGTGGTCCGGCGGGGATGTCGCCGGTCTGCTCGCCCGGTACCTGCGGGTGCTGTTCCGCTTCCACGTGCGGCTCTTCGTCAGGTACGGCACCGCGCTCGAGGCCCACCAGCAGAACCTCTCACTGGTGTTCGACACCGATACCACGGGCGAAAGTGTCGTGCGGCTGCTCGTCAGGGACAACGACGGGTTGCTGACCTCACCCGATCTGCTGAGAGGTGCCGGCCTCCCGGTCCCGGACTTCACGGACGCGCGGATGCTGACCGACGACCCGCACGCGCTCGCCGACATGTTCGTGACCATCACCCTGCACCTGGCGGCCGCCGCCGTGGCGTTCGGCGCGCTGCCGTCGCCGCGGGCCTCCGAGCTGGTCCGCGACGCGCTCGCCGGAGCGCTCGACGAGTACGGGGAGAACCCGATGGCCAGGCTGCTGCGGGCCAGGACCCTGGACGCCGCCAGGCTCGTCGGCAAGTCGATGGTCACCGCCGGGACCCTGGTGGACAAGGCGCGCACCGGCGCACGGGATGTGAACAAGTTCTACGGCACGAGCGGGCCGAACTACCTCCGCCAGCAGCCCCAGGCCACACCGGCCGCGATCACCAGAAGGACGCCATGACCAGCCTCGCCCTCGACTCCCCCGCAGCCGTCGCCGAGGAGGCTTCACTGGCGGCGCTGCTGCGCTGCTGCGTGCGGGAGATCTCGGGACCTCGCGGGCAGGTCAGGCACGACGAGCCGTACGTGCTGCTGCGTGTCGCGGACACCCTGCTGCGGGCTCGCGCGCACGGCGGGCTCGCGCTGCGCTTCGAGGGGCGGGCCGAGTGGCTGGAGAACGACTCCTGGCAGCCGCTCTCGGCGGACCTGCTCGTCCGGCTGGTGGAGACCGAGCTCGGCGAGGGCAACGACGAGTTCGCCGTCCAGGTGGCCGCGAGCAGGGACGCCATGGCGGCGCTGCTCGCGGCCCGGCGGGACGTGCCGCCCCCCGCCGACCCGTGGCTGGCCTCGGAGCAGGCGCTGGTCTTCGGTCACCCGTTCCACCCCAGCCCGAAGGCGCGCGGCGGCGCGGACTGGCTGCGCTACGCGCCCGAGGCGCACGCGAGTTTTCCGCTGCGACTGCTCGGGGTCAGGGACGACGTGCTGGCGGAGGCGGGCGAGGCCGGCTCGCTCGACGCGCTCGGAGCGGCGCCGCCCGGCTACTCGCTGCTGCCCGCGCACCCGTGGCAGCTGGAGCTGCTCTCGGCCGACCTGGCCGCGCCACTGGCCGACGGCAGGCTTCTCGACCTGGGGAACAGTACCCGGATGGCGGTTCCCACCTCGTCGGTCCGTACCGTCTACGAGCCGCTGATCGACCGGTGCCTGAAGTTCAGCCTGAACGTGCGGATCACCAACTGCCTGCGGAAGAACTCCTGGTACGAGCTGGCGGGCGCGGTCGAGCTGAGCCGCCGTCTCGGACCGATGTTCGGAGAGCTGTCCGCGACCTTCCCCGGCACCCGCTGGCTGCCCGAACCCGGCTACCGCTCCGCCGAACTGGGCACCCGGCTGTTCGAGGGGCTCGGCGTCATCGTCCGGGTCAGCCCGTGGTCGGTCTGCAGGCCCGGGGTGACCCCCCTGCTGAGCGGCACACTGGCCGCCGGGCGGCAGGTGACGTCCGCCGATCCGGTGCGCTGGTGGCGGGCGTACGTGGAGCGGGTGGCGCTGCCGGTGCTCGACGCCTACCTCGGCCACGGCGTGGTGCTCGAACCTCACCTGCAGAACGTGCTGATCGGGGTGGACACGGAGGGGCTGCCGGTGGAGGCGGTCTTCCGCGACATGGAGGGCACGAAGCTCGTCGCCGGGCGGCACGACCTGTCCGGCCTGCCGGCCCGGGTCGCCGAGGCCCTCACCTACGACGCGGAGGCCGGCTGGAGCCGGGTGGTCTACTGCCTGATGGTCAACCATCTCGCCGAGATCGCCGCCTCCCTTTCCGGGGCCGGGCCCGCGCGGGAGCTGTGGGCGGTGGCCGGGAAGGTCCTGGCGGGGTACGCGGAGTCGCGGGGGTGGCCCCGGCCGCTGTCGGACCTGCTGGCGGGGGCGCCACTGCCCGCCAAGGCCAACCTGTCGGTCAGGTGGGCGCGGTCGGCGGACCGCGCCGCGGGGTACGTGCCGGTCGCCAACCCGCTGGCCGCGATCTGAGGAGCGTGCCTCCCGGCGGGATCCGGCTCTCGGACCGGCGGAGAGGACGGCGGTGGTGGTCCACCGCCGTCCCCGTCCGCTACCTCAGGGCGCGCCTTATCGGGGGTAGACCTCCAGCTCGTAGAGGGAGTAGCCGTACGTCGTCCCGCGCGTGACGCCCTGCATGCGGACGTGGCGGGCGGTGGTCGGGGTGAACGTCACGTTGTCCACACCGCCGTTTCCGGCGGTGGTGGAGTAGACGGTGGTCCAGGTGGAGCCGTCGGTCGAGGTCTGGATCGAGTACGCGGCCCCGTAGGCCGCCTCCCAGCGCAGGATGACCCTGCCCACGGTCGTAGCGGAACCGAGGTCGACCTGGAGGTACTGGTTGTCGCTGGACGAGCTCGACCAGCGGGTCGTCGGGTTGCCGTCGACGGCCCTGCTCGCCGGGTAGAGGAGCTGGTTGCTCGACGACTTGGCCGTCCTCCCCTCCGCCAGGTTGGTGATCGCGTCGCCCCGGCGAGCCGGGAAGGACAGGACCTGCTGGTAGGTCGGCCGGTTCTGCCAGGAGATCAGCGAGTGCGTGATCCCGCCGAGCGGCGACTGCTCGACGGCATCGGCGCACCACTGGTTGCCCGCCGCGCACACGTCGTCTCCGGGGTAGGTCGTCGCCGCGGGCTCGGCGAGCGCCTCCGACAGGCTGTTCAGCAGGACGGTGCGGCAGCCGGCCACCGTGCCGTCCCCGCAGTACCTGGCGGGCAGCGGCCCGGTGACCTGGTCACCGAGCACGCTCCTGAGGTCCTTGCTCACATGGCCCCACCAGCCGTACTGGAACGCCGAGCCCTTGTGCGCCTGGGCCCCGTTCGCCGAGGTGGGCAGGCTGGACTGGTCGCCCTGCTGATGGCCCGAGGGAGACTCGTTGATCTGGAGGGCGTTGACCAGCGACTGGTACAGGCCGTCTCCCAGTCCCGGCTTGAACTGCGCGCGGACCAGCCTGGGCCACCACGAGTCGAACGCGCGGATCGCGTCGGCATGGGCGTAGGCCTTGCTGCCCGGCGAGGTCTCCAGCCGCCTGGAACCCGACGACGTCCAGGCGGAGAGCTTGGAGACCGCGGCGGCGAGGGCCGGGTCGGTCACCGCGGCGCTGTTGATCACCCGGAGCAGGTCGGGCAGCACCTTCTTGCCCCGCAGGTCGGTCACGCCGGCCTCCGCCATGATCTTCACGGTGCCGGCCTGGTCGAGCTTGCCGCTTCCGGTCAGGGCCGCCTTGATCGGGGCGTCCAGCAGGTCGGCCCGGTGGACCGGCCCGAAGCTGAAGTTGCCGTCCGCGGCGCCGTAGTCCTTGGCCTGCTTGTTGTTCCAGCTGACGAAGTAGTCCTGGTTGACCGCCTGCGGGTGGGTGGCGGGAGCGGTGTAGGTCGCGCTGTTGGTGGCCGGGTCGTAGCCCGCCCACTCATGGGTCGCGTCGGCGGTCATCGGCAGGTTCGGGTCGGAGACCGAGGACCTGACCGGGGTGCTGCCCGACATGAAGTACGCCGAGTCGGTGGAGTTGACGTAGAACCAGTTGAACGCGAAGCCGATGGTGGCGGCCGAGTTCTTGAAAGCCGTCGCGTCGCCCATGGCGGCCGGGTCGTTGAACATCTGGAAGCCGATCGCCGAGTCGACCTCGTGGTGGTAGGTCGACCGCAGCGCGGTGAAGGCGGTGGGCTGCCCGCCGACCGTGCCGCGCCAGCTCACCAGCCCGTACTTGGTGCGCTGGATCACCAGGTCGTACGAGCCGGCGGGGGTGGAGTCGGCGACCGTGGGCTTCCAGGAGTTGGTCTTGCGCAGCGTCTCCATCGCGGTGCAGACGCCCCGGTAGAGGTAGTGGTTCGACGCGACGGTGGCCGCGCCGCCGCCGGGCTCGCAGAGCTGCAGGGCGTAGGTGTCGGTGATGTCCTGGCCGCTGGAGGTCGCGCTCCAGGCGTAGTCGGTGCCCCTGCCGAGCAGCACGTAGAGGTTGAGTCCGGCGAAGGCCGCGCCGCGCGCCCGGATGCCGGGTCCGGAGAGTTCCTGGAGCATGAGCAGCTGGGGGGCGAAGTAGCCGGTCTGCGGGCCGAACACCGCGACCGGGTGCCCGGTCTTCGACTTGGCCGCCGAGACCACCACGGCGTTGGACATGCCCGGCTTGGAGTTGTCGACGAGCAGCCCGTCCAGCATGCCCTTGGCGGTCAGGGCCGAGGCCGGGGTGGTGGCCGATCCGGTCCTGTTCTCGACGATGTTCACCGGCGCCGTCGACGGGTCGGGGAGGACGACTCCGGTGGCTCCGGCGGGCGCGTTCCCTGCGGGGAAGCTCTGGCCGTCGTGCAGGGTGAGCGTCGTCTCCGGGTCGTTCTGCGCGCGGAACGCCGCCCAGACCTGGTCGCCGACCGTCGTGCCGTACTTGGCGCGGGCCGCGACCCGGACCAGCGCGGACTGCATCTCCGCACCGCCGCCGCCGCCGAACAGACCGCCGATGACACCGGAGATCGCCACCAGGTCGGTCATGGTGAACTTCACCGGGCCGCCCGCGTTGGTGATCGCGTCCATGTGCCCGGTCAGCACGTACTCACCGGGGCAGTCCCGGTTGGCCATGCAGGTGTCGATGTAGGCGTTGATGCCGGCTATGTA
Source organism: Streptosporangium sp. NPDC006013 (assembly GCF_040614275.1). Lineage (NCBI taxonomy): Bacteria > Bacillati > Actinomycetota > Actinomycetes > Streptosporangiales > Streptosporangiaceae > Streptosporangium > Streptosporangium sp. NPDC006013. Next base: position 5,604 of record NZ_JBEXUE010000272.1, on the reverse strand, counting down.
GTGCTCGACGTCGGTGTAGAGCTGCGCGCCCCGGGGGCTCGCGTTCCGCAGCCTGGTGATCTGCGCCTGCAGATCCGCCTCGGTGTACGGGGCGTTGCGCCAGGCGCTCTGCTCCAGTTCCCGGTTGCCCGGCGCGCCTCCGGCGAACGAGGTCAGCTCGCCCCGGCCGACGTGCCGCATCAGGTCCATCACCCAGAGGCGGTTCTGCGCGCCCGCGTACCCGGCGCCGAACATCGTGCCCTCGCGGGTGGTCCCGGTGATGTGCGGGGTGCCGGTCGCCTTGTCACGGACGATCGTCACGTCCGAGCGGGGGCTGATGGTGCTCTCCACCTGCCCCTCGGGGACGCCGAACGAGGCGTCGTTGAAGAAGTTGGCGATCTGGTCGTTGGTCAGCCCGGTGTAGCCGGAGAGGAGGTTGGCGTACTTGCCGAGCTGGTCGTCACTGTGCTTGGGCTTCGTCCCCAGTGACTGGTGGGCCAGGATCCCGGCCAGGGTCGCGTTGCCGTTCTGGCCCGGGGGCAGGATGTCGACGCACTCGCCGAGGCAGTAGTCGTCGGGAGGGTAGGCCGCCGCGGCGGTGACCGCGGACGTCGGTACGGATGCGGATGCCGGTACGAGGGGGGATGTCAGCGCGAGGGCCATCAGCAGCGCGGAGGCCGCCGTGATCGTCCGCCTGAGACGTGCATGCATAGGAGAATCCCTAAAACATGAGGCATACTCGGATGTTGCTAGGAACATACGTTCCGGACCAACGGCGAATCAATGGCCGGTGTGATAATCGTCTGCGCCGGTTCATGACTCGCCGTCAGCGCGGCCGGTCGAAACCGGGGTGCCGTGCCCGCCGGATCACGAGTGCCAGCGGCGTTCGGCGGGAGGCAGCAGGAGCACCTCCAGGACGCGGGCGCAGGCGCGGGCCTGCTTGACGAACCAGGGGATTCGCGCGTCGCTGATGAGCCGGGGCGTCGCCCGTACGGCGAGGGCGTAGCGGGCGCGGTCGGCGCGGTCCAGAACGGGGACCGCGACGGTGCGGACGCCCTCCGAGGACTCCCCGTCGTTGAGAGCGTGGCCACTCTGGCGCACCTGGTCCAGTTCGGCGCGGAGGGCGGCGTGGTCGATGATCGTCCGCTGGGTCTGGGCCTGGAGCGGGCCGAGCGCGGCGAGGTCGCCGTTCCCCGGCGGCGCCCAGGCGAGCAGGACCTTGCCGAGCGCCGTCGAGTGGAGCGGGCGGTGCAGGCCGACTCCCCGGTCGGGGTTGAGGGAACCCCCGACCAGGATGACCGCGTGCGGGCCGTTGCGGACCGCCAGATCCACGGTGGCCGAGGTGACCCGGGCGAGTTGCCCCAGCTCGGGGGCGACCTTGTGCAGGCCGCGCCGATGGAAGGAGAGCTGGCCGAGTTCGGTGATCGAAGGACCCAGCCGGTAGCAGGCGGTCTCGGTGTCCTGCTCCAGGAATCCGGTGTCGAGCAGGCTGCGGGCCAGCCGGTGCGCGGTGGAGGTGGACAGGTCCGTCCGCCGGGCGAGTTCCGAGACGGTCAGCGCGGGCTCGCCCTCGCGGAAGCAGTTGAGTATCCCGACCGCCCGCAGGACCGACTGGACGCCGTCCACGCGGCTCGATGCCGTCATGCGGGAATCTCCTTCTCTCGGGTGGGGAGGGATATGAGCAGGTAGCGGCGGTCAGCGGGGGAAAGGTTTCCCGCATCGCGGGACATACTTTGCATTTCCTACCAACTTACTAGCAAACTCTTTCGCATGACCACAGCTGCGCCAGACACGATCTGGTTCACCCGGTGTCCGGTGCCCACCGCGACCGGTGTCGCCGCCGACCGGGGCTGGCTCACCGAGGAGTTCGCACCCGACGGGATCGGCGTCCGGTCCCTGCAGGACGCGACGGCCGACGTCTCCGCCGACCACCACTTCACCCACGAGCTGACCGGCCTGTTCCGCGAGGGCGGGAACGTCCCCGCGCTCTGGGCCCGCTCGCGCGGTGAGGCCACCCGGCTCATCGGCCTGACCTGGATCGAGGAGCGCCAGGTCATCCTGGTCCGCGGCGGCAGTGGTCTGGAGAGCCCGGAGCAGCTCAAGGGTCTACGGCTGGCCGTCCCCCGGCACCGCCTCGCCATCGACTTCTGGCGGGCCATGGCGCTGCAGGGCTTCCGGGGTGCACTCTCCCTGGCCGGACTCGACCTGGGCGACGCGGACCCGGTGGACGTCGAGGCCACCCCGGGCGGCGGGCAGTGGGAGGCCGAGCTGGCCGCCCTGGCCCGCGGCGAGGTCGACGCGGTCTATGTCAAGGGCGCGCTCGCCGTCGAGGCGGCCCTGCGCCACAACGCCGAGGTGGCGGTCGACCTCGACGCCGTTCCCGACCGGCGGGCGCGGATCAACAACGGGACGCCGCGCCCCATCACCGTCCACCAGCGGCTGCTCGACGAGCGCCCCGACCTGGTCACCCGGTTCCTCGCGGTGCTCCTGCGGGCGGCCGACTGGGCCGCGGACCACCCGGCCGACGTCACCAGGATCCTGGGCGCCGAGACCGGCGCGGGCTCGGCGGGAGTGGCCGGCGCCTACCACTCCGGCGCCTCCCTGCACCTCGACCTGTCCGCGGAGCGCCTGGAGTTGCTCGCCGAGCAGGAGCGGTTCCTGCGCGGCCACGGCTTCCTGGAGTCGGCGGTGGACGTCGCCACCTGGGCCGACCACACCCCGCTCGCCAATGCCCGATCCCACGGAGAATCCCATGCGTAGACTCGCCCTGGCCGCCGCGCTCCCCCTCGCCCTGCTGGTCGCGTGCGGCTCCACTCCCTCGGCGGACACCTCGGCCGCCGCCGCGCCGGACGCCAAGACCGAGCCGGTGGTGGTGCGGATCTCCGATCCGGGCAACAGCGGCTTCCTGGCGGTGGCGAAGAAGGACGGCAGCCTCGACGCCGCCCTGGCCAAGGTGAACGCGAAGGTCCAGTGGGCCGGAGACTTCTCCGTCTTCGCTCCGGCGGCGCAGGCCATCAACGCCGGGTCGCTCGACATCGCCGTCGGCTCGATCACCTCGGGCGTCACGGCGCTGGCCGTCAAGCCCAGCTTCAAGATCTTCGCCACCGTCCCGCCTGACCTCGCGGGCGAGGGGATCGTGGTCAAGAAGGACTCCCCGATCAAGTCCGTGGCCGACCTCGCCGGACACACCGTGGCGGTCGGCCACGGCGGCACCAGCGAGTACCTGCTCCTCAAGGCGCTGCAGACGTTCAACGTGCCGGTCGAGAAGGTCAAGCGGGTCTACCTGGCCCCGCCGCAGACGGCGCCGGTCTTCGGCTCCGGCAAGGTGGACGCCTGGTCGACCTTCTCCACCTTCCTCATCCCGGCCGTGACCAGCCTGGACGCCCGCATCCTGGCCAGCGGGGCGGAGATCAAGTCGGACAACTACGTCATCTACGTCGCCACCAACACCCTGATCGACAAGCACCCCGAGGTGCTGAAGGCGCTGTACGCGTTCATCGAGGAGGGCACCGCCAAGGAGAACGCCGACCCGGCGGCCTACCTCAACGTCTTCACCTCCGCCGGGCCGCAGGCCGTGACCGGCGCCCAGCAGGACCTGGTGGTCCAGATCCAGAAGCAGGGCAAGCCCGCCCAGCCGGTGACCGCCGCCGAGATCGCCAAGTACCAGGAGGTCGCCAAGTTCTTCCTCGACCAGAAGGTCCTCACCGCCCCGCTGGACGTCTCCCAGTACGTCGTCGACGTCACCTCACTGCCGGACGCGGCCTCATGACGGTCCTGACCGGACACCTCGGGCGCAACATGCGCGAAGGCGCGCTGCTCGCCGTCGAACAGCACAACGCCCGGAATCCGGCCTGCCCTGTCGGGCTCGTCGACTTCGACACCCAGGGGGATCCGAAGCAGGCGCCCGAACTCGCTCAGCAGGTCGTCGCCGACCCCGCGATCATCGGTGTCGTCGGGCCGGCGTTCTCCGGCGAGTCGCAGGCGGCCAACCCGATCCTGAACCAGGGCGGGGTCAGCACCATCACCCCGGCGGCCACCGACCCCGGCCTCAGCCGCTGGGGGCGATCGACCTTCCATCGCATCCTGGGCAGCGACGCCGCGCAGGGACCGGCGGTCGGCCGGTACATCAAGGAGAGGCTGCTCGCGCGGAAGGTGTTCGTCATCGACGACATGAGCCCCTACGGGCGCGGCCTCAGTGAGCTGGTCATGAAGGAGCTCGGCTCGCTGGTGGTGCAGAGCGCCTCGGTTCAGCCGAATCCGGTCGACTTCCGCGGCGCGGTCTCCGAGGTCGAATCGGCCGCCCCCGACGTGGTCTTCTTCGGCGGTTACTACACCCAGGCCGGTCGGCTCCTGCGCGAGCTGCGCGACGCGGGCGTGAGCGCCGTCTTCGTCTCGGGCGACGCGGTCAAGGACGACGGGTTCGTCCGCACGGCGGGGGCCGAGGCCGCCGAGGGCGCGGTTCTCACCTGCCCGTGCCGGCCGCCGGAGAAGGATCCCGGGTTCGCCCGGCGCTACCGGATCCGTTTCGACCACGACCCGGGCACCTACAGCGCGGAGGCCTACGACGCCGCCACCATCTTCCTTCGGGGCATCGACGCCGGCCGGACGCGACGCTCTGACATGGAGGAGTTCGTCGACGGCTACTCCGGCGCCGGTATCACTACGAAGATCCGATTCAACGGCGACGGCGAGCTTGCCGGCTCCTCGGTCACGGTGTGGGCCTATCGCGTCCGCGGCGGCCGGATCGTCGCCGAGGACAGGCCGATCCCCGGAAACTGACCGCACAGGAGATCAGAAATCATGACAAGCACCCCGATCGCCTATCGGATCCCCGGCCCGACCGGGTCGCCCCCCCTCACGAGGTCACCGTCTGCCGGACGCCTCGACTGCGCGAGCGGCACCGTCCACCGCGCCCTCGCGGAGGCTCCGATCGGCGGGTACGGCATGCTGGAGGCGGCGCTCGCCTGGCAACATCTGCGCTCCACCGGACCCGGGAGCACCGGCGGGGGGACACACGCCACAACATCGCGTCATCTTCCCGTCGTGGAGACGCGCAGCGGGGCGGTGGCGGCACGGATCGCCCGGCTGCTGTCAGGGCTGGCCTGGGCCATCGTCACCCAGGCCGACGCCGGCGACACCGGCTTCAAGCGTTCGCCGGCCGTGCGCGTCGAGGTGCCCAGAACGCTACACCGTAGGGTCCTGCGGGCGTTGACCAACGCGTGGCGCGACGCCCGGCGGCAGTTCGACCCGCGCGTCCCGGGCACCGCCACCGACGCCGACGCGGCCGTCGCCCTGTGGCGCATGGGCATTCTCGTCGCCGGGCTCGGTCCCAGCCAAAACATGGTCTACCTGCGCACCGGCACGTCCACGATGGCCGAGATGATGGCAGCCGCCGCCAGGTGTCTCGGCCTCACCCCGATCGTGGACAATGTCCACGGCGCCCCGGCGGTAGCCCTCTACCATCTGGGTGAGGTGCACTGGCTGCTCGCGGAAGCGGGAGCGGGAGGCGCGGCGACCGTGTGGGTGCGCGGTGGCCGTCCCGCCGGTGCCGCCAGTACCAGCGTCGGACTCTGGCCATGAAATCGCCGTCAGGGGCGCCGCTCGAACGAGCGACAACGGCTCGGC
>NZ_JBEXUE010000271.1:0-13917 GCF_040614275.1 Streptosporangium sp. NPDC006013 | reverse complement strand
GCCTACTGCGGCAAGCAGGACGTGCCGTTGAACATCGATCACATCCACCCCCGCAGCCGGGGCGGCTCCGACCGCGTCAGCAACCTCACCCTGGCCTGCATCCCGTGTAACCAGACCAAGAACGCCACCCCCGTGCAGGAGTTCCTCAAGGACAAACCCACACTCCTCGCAAAAATCCTCAAGCAGGCGAAAGCACCGCTGCGCGACGCCGCCGCCGTCAACACCACCCGCTGGGCACTGTGGCAGGCCCTGAAAGCCACCGACCTGCCCGTTCACACCGACTCCGGCGGGCGCACCAAATGGAACCGCTCCCGCACCGGCGCCCCGAAATCCCACACGTTGGACGCGCTGCACGTCGGCCACCTGGAGAGCGTGGCCGCCTGGCCGTCCACCGTGCTCGTGGTCACGGCGACCGGTCGCGGCACCTACGCCCGCACCACCCCCGACCGCTACGGGTTCCCCCGCCTTGTCCGGCCACGGAGCAAACTGCACCACGGCTTCCAAACCGGCGACCTGGTCCGGGCCAACATCCCGGCAGGCAAGAAGGCCGGGGTTCACCTCGGGCGGGCCCTGGTCCGCTCCTCCGGCTCGTTCGACATCACCACCCGGCACGGCCGCATCGCCGGGATCAACCATCGCCATGTCCGTCACCTTCAACGCGCGGACGGCTACGGCTACACGACCCAGAAAGAAGCCGATCGAAATGACTGACCGGTCAGAGCACGCTCGGGCCTGGACGGCCCTCCCGCTCCCGATTCCTCCCCGGCCTGAAGGCCGGGGCACCCTCGGGAGGTTCTGGTGAGCGTTCCCACTGTGATCATCCATCGTGACGCCGACGTGCTCGCCAAGGCCGTCGCCGCCCGGGTGATCATCCGTGCCATCGACGCCCAGGCGGCCAAGGGCTCGGCCCATCTGGTCCTGACCGGCGGTACCGTCGGCCTCGCCACCCTCGCCGAGATCGCCGCCTCCCCGGCCAGGGACGCCGTCGACTGGCGCAAGGTGGACATCTGGTGGGGCGACGAGCGTTTCCTGCCGGCCGGTGACGCCGAGCGCAACGAGACCGGTGCCCGCAAGGCCCTGCTGGACCACATAGACCTCGACCCCGAGCGGGTGCACGTGATGCGCGGCCCCGACTCGGGCATGACCGCCGAGGAGTCGGCCGACGCCTACGCCGAGGAGCTCCGCCGGGCCTCGCGCCCCGAGGACCACGGCCCGGCGCCGTCCTTCGACCTCATGATGCTCGGCATGGGCCCGGACGGCCATGTGGCCTCGCTCTTTCCCGGCATGCCCGCCCTGTACGACACCCGCCCGGTGGTGGCGGTGCACGGCTCGCCCAAGCCGCCGCCCACCCGCATCTCGCTGACGATGCCGGTCATCCAGGGCTCCCGCGACGTGTGGGTGATCGCCGCCGGTGAGGAGAAGGCGAGAGCGGTGCGGCTGGCACTGTCGGACTCGGGAACGATGCAGGTCCCCGCGGCCGGTGCTCGAGGCAGCCGGCGAACCCTCTTCCTGCTGGACCGCGCCGCCGCCTCCAAGATCCCCTCCTCCCTGAGCCGGATCTCCTCTCCCTGAGCCCGGCCCCTCGCTTTCGCCTTGGTCCGGCCCGCGTCGACCACCGTGGTCACGGTGTGCGATCCATTGATTACCGCTACGGTGGCTTTCGGTCCGCGACGGGGCCGCACAAACACCGCGGAATGGAGGGGATGGTGGCCGAACCGTCCGACGTCACGCCGATGCCCGCCGAGCAGTTCGACGAGTTGGTCGCCTCGCTCGACGAGCCGGACGAGGCGCCCGTGCTCCGCGAGGCCGCGCGGCGACGGCGCGCCTATCGCGAATCGACATGACCTGACGATCGCGATCTTCGAGATGGCCGTCATGGGTGGTCAGGAGGCCGTCCCGGAGGGCTGGGCGGTGAGAGCGTCGATCTCGTCGAGGATCTCCTTCTTGCCCGCCGGGTCCATGGACGAGGCCTCGACGGCGTTGCGGGCCAGGGTGGCGAGGGTGGCGCGGTCCAGGCCCAGGTGCTCGGCGGCGACACGGTACTCGCCGCTCAGGGTGGTGGCGAACATGGGCGGGTCGTCGCTGTTGAGGGTGACGAACAGGCCCTCCTCGATCATGCGGGGCAGCGGGTGCTCCTCGATGCGGGCGACCTGACCGGTGCAGACGTTGGAGGTGGGGCAGACCTCCAGCGGGATCTGTGTCTCGCGCAGGTGGGCGACCAGGCGGGGGTCCTTCACGCAGGCGATGCCATGGCCGATCCGCTCGGCGCCCAGATGGTCGAGGACCTCCCAGATGGTCTCCGGGCCGCTCATCTCACCCGCGTGCGGCAGGCTGCGCAGCCCGGCGGCGGTGGCGGCGCGGAAGGCGTCCCGGAAGGCGTCGCGATATTTCGGACGCTCCTGTTCGATCCCGGCCAGCCCGAAACCTACCAGCGCCTGGGGAGGTTCTCCGAGCGCGTGCTCCAGGGTGACCCGGGCCGCCTCGACGCCGTACTCGCCGGGGATGTCGAAGACGTACGCCATCCGCACGCCGTGCTCCTCACGGGCACGCCGGGCGGCCAGGTCGAGTGCCTCGGTGACCTCCCGCATCGGCATTCCCATGACGTGGTGCGCGTACGGGGTGACGGTCAGCTCGACGTAGCGCCCGTTCTGCCGGGCCAGGTCCGCGGCCAGGCCGAGCACCAGGGTCGCCACGTCCTCGGGCTCCCGGACCAGGGCGTTGATCGCCTGGTAGATCTCGGCGAAGTGCGGGAAGTCGCGGAATTTGTAGAAGGCGAGCAACTCCTCCTCGGTCGTGGGAACGCCCCCGCCGGGGTGGCGGCGGGCGAGTTCCAGCACGGTGGCGGGCGAGGCGGAGCCGATCAGGTGGACGTGGAGCTCGACCTTGGGGAGGGCGTCGATGAACGTGTCGATCGTCATGCGGGCGACCCTACGCACGCCACACCCGGGTTTAAAAGGCATTTACCCTGAATCTAACAGCAAAATGTACGATTACAGCGGCGAATGCCGGGCGGCGCGAGAATTTCACCGGAGCTTTTCCTCCCGCTCACCGGACGTCTGGCGCATAGTGGGGGCAAGCACCTCGACACCCCTCACGGAGGCTCCCAGTGTTCGAGCGCTTCACCGACCGTGCCCGCCGCGTCGTGGTCCTGGCCCAGGAGGAGGCCCGGAGACTCGGCCACGACCACATCGGCACCGAGCACATCCTGCTCGGCCTGGTCCTTGAACAGGACGGCGTCGCCGGCCGCGCCCTGCGGGCCCTGGACATCGACGGCGAGCGGGTCAGGAACGACGTGGAGGAGATCATCGGCAGGGGTGACGAGACCCCCGGCAGCCACATCCCCTTCACCCCGCACGCCAAGAAGGTGCTCGAACTGTCGCTGCGGGAGGCACTCGGCCTGCACCACACCTACATCGGCACCGAGCACATCCTGCTCGGTCTGATCCGCGAGGGCGAGGGCGTGGCCGCCCGGGTACTGACCGGGCAGGGGGCGCACCTGGACGCCGTACGCGCCCGGGTGATCACGCTGCTCGGGCAGCGCGGCCCCGACCGCGTGGTGACCGCCGAGGAGGGCTTTCCGGTGATGGGCGCGTCACTCTCGGCCAGACTGGAGCGCATCCAGGAGAGCCTGGACCGGATCGAGCGCAGGCTGGACGCCATCGACGCCACTGACGCACCCCGTGAGCCCGGCCCACCAAAGGAGCAGGCTCCCTGAGACCCCTCCCGCAGAACCGGGTAGGGCACACGCCCGCGAGGCGGGGTCAAGAGGGAACCGCCCGCACCCGCCCTCGTGAGAGGGCATGAGAGCCCGCCCTCGTGAGAGGGCATGAGAGTGGGCCCTCCCCGCTTCGGGAGCCCTGAGCGATCCCGAAACGGGGAGGCCGAATGATGGGTTCAACTCGGGGATGCCGTCGCCATCACTCCCACGGCCAGCCTGGCTTCCACCACGCCGGGATCCTCGGTGTAACTCAGGGTCGCGCCAAGCGAGACCAGGAGCCTGCGCATGCGCACGTTGTCGGAGAGCAGGGTGGCTCTGACCTCGGCGAAGCCCAGGTCCCGGGCCTGGCCGACGAGCATCTGGGCCAGGGACGCGCCCAGCCCCCTACCCTGCCAGCGGTCCTCGACCAGGAAGGCCATCTCGGCGATGCCGGGGTCGGGGGTGAACATCAGGTTGGCGAGGCCGACGACCTGGCCGTCGTGCCCGGCGACGATGGAGTGCCCCTTCGTGCGGTCGCAGAGCCGGTCGAAGACCTTCGGCGGCAGCAGGGGCATCGCGGTGAAGTAGCGGAACCTGCGGGCCTCGGGCGAGCAGCGGTCGTGCAGGTCGCGTACGGCCTCGCGGTAGAGCCGGGTGAGCGGGCGGACCTGGACCTCGACGCCGTCGGAGAGCGTGATGTCGCGGTCGGTGCCGGACTGCTCGACGGGGGGCTGCGCCAGCCGCACGAAGGAGGCCGCGCGGGCGGCCTCGGTCAGGGTGAAGGGCAGCTCGGCCCGGCGCACCCTGATCGCGCGGCGCGGGGCCACGGGCACGGTGAGCAGCGTGGGGTCCGGGAGATCGCTCATCTCGGCACCGTAGACCCAGCGGGAGTCGTCGGCGCGCAGCAGCTCCCCAAGCAGCTCGGGCAGGCGCCAGGGTGTCGTACGCAGCCGGGAGGCGAGCAGGAGCACGCGGGTGGGCTCGTCCGTCAACTCGTGCGCGGTGGCGGGGACGACCAGGACCTCGCGTCCCCCTGCCGCCTCCAGGGCCTCGCGCACCGCCTCGGCACCGGCGGGGATGTCCGTGACGAACTCGTCGACCGTGCCGTCCGCGTCGGTCTGGACGCTCAGGCCCAGGATGTTGCCGCCCTTGGCGGCGAGCGCGGCGGCCAGCGAGGCGAGACGCCCCGGCCGCTCGTCAACGGTAGTACGAATCCTCAGAAACCCCATCAGAATGCTCCCTCTGTCGGGAGATAGCCTTACCTGACCCTGTTACGGGACTGCTACACATGAGTGAGCCTGCCGTTACATCTAGCGGATCACTCATTACGTGGCAGGACTGCTTTTCTGCAACGGTTTCCGTTGACAGGCGCATCGCAATAGACGGATATAGCAGGATATGAGGCCATGAGCACGCGTGTTCCCCTGGCTGGGGATTTCGTCAACGGAGACGTCTCCTTCTGGTACCGCTCCCTCGGCATCCCCATGGCCGGCACTCCCCTCGGCGGTGATCTCGACGCCGACGTGGCCATCGTCGGCGCCGGCTACACCGGCCTGTGGACCGCCTACTACCTGAAGAAGGCCAGCCCCACCCTGCGGGTCGTGGTGCTGGAGAAGGAGTTCGCCGGCTACGGCGCCTCGGGGCGCAACGGCGGCTGGCTGGTCGGCGAGCTGGCGGGCACCCCCGAGCGCTACGCCAGGACGCACGGCGCGGACGCGGCCAAGCGGCTGCAGCGAGTGATGTTCGAGGCGATCGACGAGGTCATCACGATCGCCAAGGACGAGAACATCGACGCGGACATCGTCAAGGGCGGCGTCACCACGGTCGCCACCAACGCCGCCCAGGATCGGCGGCTGCACCGGTTGCTCGCCCACGAGCGCCACTGGGGCTGGACCGAGGATGACGTGCGGCTGCTCGATCCGGCGGAGCGGGAGGAGCGCCTGCGGGTGGCCGGCGCGGTCAGCGCGATCTGGAGCCCGCACTGCGCCAGGATCCAGCCCGCCAAGCTGGCCCGCGGCCTGGCCCAGACCGTGCGGGACCTCGGGGTGAAGATCTTCGAGCGCACCCCGGTCACCGAGATCGCCCCGCGCGAGGCCCGCACACCGCACGGCACGGTCCGCGCCGACTACGTCATCCGCGCCACCGAGGGCTTCACCGCCGAACTGAAGCAGTACCACCGCGCCTGGCTGCCGATGAACAGCTCGATGATCGTCACCGAGCCGCTGGGCGGGCTGTGGGACGAGATCGGCTGGGAGGGCCACGAACTGCTCGGCGACATGGCGCACTACTACATGTACGCCCAGCGCACCGCCGACGGCCGGATCGCGTTCGGCGGGCGCGGCAAGCCCTACCTCTACGGCTCCCGGGTGGACGAGCGGGGCCGCACCCACGAGTGGACGATCGAGGCGCTCTGGGAGTTGCTGACCGGGATGTTCCCCGCGGTCAGGGCCTCGAAGGTGGCGCACGCCTGGTCCGGGGTGCTCGGCGTGCCGCGCGACTGGTGCGCCACCGTGCACGTCGACCACACCACCGGCATCGGCTGGGCGGGCGGCTACACCGGCCACGGGGTGACCACGACCAACCTCGCCGGCCGTACCCTGCGCGACCTGATCCTGCGCGAGGACACCGAGCTCGCCTCCCTGCCCTGGGTGGACCGCAAGGTGCGGGGCTGGGAGGTGGAACCGCTGCGGTGGATCGGCGTGCACACCATGTACGACCTCTACCGGCGGGCCGACGCCAGGGAGAAGGCGGGACTCGGCCGCACCTCGGTGCTGGCCCGCGTCGCCGACTCCATCACCGGACGCTGAGCACCGGGGAAGACGGCCCCGGACGCCGGACGGCGGCGGGCGCCCGGAGAAACTCACCCTGGACCTCGGCCGGTCGAGCGTGCAGTGTAGGTGATCAAGCGGCACCCCGGGGGCGTCAGCGACCTCCGGGCCACCGACAGAAGGATGGTGCAACAGTGAGCGACCTGCTCTTCCGGGGCGGCCGGGTCTTCCTCGCCACCGACGCCTTCGCCGAGGCGGTGCTGGTCCGTGACGGCCGGATCGCCGCCGTAGGCACGGAGTCCGACGTCGTACGGCTGGCCGCCCCCGGCCACGAGGTCGTCGACCTGGACGGCCGCCTGCTGACCCCCGGGTTCACCGACGCGCACATCCACCCGGTGCAGGCGGGCCTGGAGCGGGCCAGGTGCGACCTGTCCGAGGTCTACGGCCTGCCGGAGTATGTGGAGAAGATCGTCGCCTACGCGGACTCCCACCCCGACCACGAGTGGATCGACGGCGGCGGCTGGGACATGTCGGCCTTTCCCGGCGGCCTCCCGCACCGCTCCCAGCTCGACGTCGTCGACCGCCCGGTCTATCTGATCCAGCGCGACCACCACGCCGCCTGGGTCAACAGCCGGGCGCTGGAGCTGGCCGGGATCACCCGCGACACCCCCGACCCGGCCGACGGCAGGATCGAGCGCGACGCCGACGGCACGCCGAGCGGTGTACTGCACGAGGGCGCGATGGACCTGGTCGGCCTGCTCACCCCCCGTCCCAGCGCCCAGGACATGCACGAGGCGCTGCTGGCGGCCCAGGACCACCTGTTCTCCCTCGGCGTCACCGGCTGGCAGGACGCCATCGTCGGCTCCTACGCGGGCTACGACGACCAGCTGTCCACGTACGTCTCGGCGGCGGCCTCCGGCGCGCTGCGGGCCCGCGTCGTGGGCGCGCTGTGGTGGGACCGGACGCGCGGCGCCGAGCAGATCCCCGAGCTGCTGGAGCGGCGCGAGTCGGCCACGGGCCTGGAGCGGTTCCGCGCCACCTCGGTGAAGATCATGCAGGACGGCATCGCCGAGAACTTCACCGCCGCGGTGATCGAGCCCTACTGCCGCTGCGGCGGCACCGGCCTGTCGTACGTGGAGCCGGCGCTGCTGAAGGAGTGCGTCGCCGAGCTGGACCGGCACGGCTTCCAGGTCCACTTCCACGCCATCGGTGAGCGGGCGGTCCGCGAGGCGCTGGACAGCTTCGAGGGGACCGACCCGGCCAACCGGCACCACATCGCGCACCTGCAGATCGTCGAGCCCTCCGACGTGCCGCGCTTCGCCGAGCTCGGCGTGACCGCCAATCTGCAGCCGCTCTGGGCCACCCACCACGCCCAGATGGACGAGCTGACCCTGCCGTTCCTGGGCGAGAAGCGCTCCTCGTGGCAGTACCCGTTCGCCGACCTGCTGCGGGCCGGCACCCGCTTCTGTGCGGGCAGCGACTGGCCGGTCTCCAACCCCGACCCGATCCAGGGCCTGCACGTGGCCGTCAACCGCACCGAGCCGCCCAGCTCGGTGCACGCGAACTACCCGACGGCGCAGACTCCGTTCCTGCCCGGCCAGCGCCTGGATCTGGCCACCGCGCTGACCGCCTACACCGCCGGCTCGGCCCGGATCAACCACGACGACGACGCGGGGACCATCGTCCCCGGCAACCGCGCCGACCTGGTCGTCCTGGACCGCGACCCGTTCACCGAGCCGCAGACCGAGATCTGGCGGACGAGGGTCGCGATGACCTTCGTCGGCGGCGAGCAGGTCTACCGGCGCTGACCCGGTCGAAGGAGTTCCGAAGTGAACGATCTGCCCATCTGCCTCACCTGCGGGGTCCAGTACGCCGCGGCGCGGGATGACTGCCCGATCTGCGAGGACGAGCGGCAGTACGTCGGCTGGGAGGGCCAGCGCTGGACCTCCCTCAACGAGCTACGCGAGAGCGGACACAGGGCGCACCTCGCCGAGGAGGGCACCGGGGTCGTCGGCATCGGCACCGACCCCGCCACCGCCATCGGGCAACGTGCCCTGCTGGTCCGCACCCCCGCCGGCAACGTGCTGTGGGACATGGTCACCCACCTCGACGACGAGCTGATCAGGCAGGTCGGCGAGCTCGGCGGGATCGACGCCATCGCGATCAGCCACCCGCACTTCTACGGCTCGATGGTCGAATGGGCGCACGCCTTCGACGCGCCGATCCACCTGCACGCGGCCGACCGCGCCTGGGTGGCCCGCCCCGACGAGTCGGTGGTCTTCTGGGAGGGCGACACCCACGAGATCCTCGAAGGAGTGACGCTGGTCAACGCGGGCGTGCACTTCGACGGCGGCCAGGTCATGCACTGGCGCGACGCCGAGGACGGCCGGGGCGCGTTGTTCTCCGGCGACATCCTCCAGGTGGTGGCCGACCGCCGCTGGGTCGGCTTCATGTACAGCTACCCCAACCTGATCCCCGAACGCCCCGCCACGATCCGCCGCGCCCTGTCGCTCCTGGAGCCGTACGCCTTCGACCGCGTCTACGGCGGCTGGTGGAAGCGGATCGTGCACACCGACGGCGCCGAGGCCGTCCGCCGCTCCGCCGACCGCTACCTCTCCTTCGTCCTGGACGATTAACCACTGGAAAAGATCGCCAAGGTGAGGGATAGTCCCCTGGTGCCGGGATCAGAGGAAGCAGAGAACGTGCGCCCGCTGTGGCGGGACCGGAACTTCAACGTCTTCTGGGTCTCCCAGACGCTCTCCGTCGCCGGGGACTCGTTCGCCTACATCGCCATCCCGCTGCTGGTGCTGAACGTGACCGGGTCTGTCGCGCAGATGGGCCTGCTGACGGGCGTGGCCGGTGCCGCGTCGGTCGGTGCCGGGATCTTCGCCGGGATCCTGGCCGACCGGCTCGACCGGCGGACCCTGCTGATCTGCTGCGACCTCGCCCGCCTGGTGCTGTACGGGCTCATCCCGCTCGTCTGGGCGTTCGGCCCCCAGGTCTGGCTGCTCTACGTGGTGCTGCCGCTCAGCGAGGCGATCGGGATGGTCTTCCAGGTCACCTACGTGACCGCGGTGCGCAACCTGGTCGACGGCGACCGCATCACCGAGGCCAACGGCCGGCTCTACGCGACCGCCGCGGCGGCCGGTGTCGGCGGCCCGCTGCTCGCCGGGGTGGTCTCCGGACAGTTCGGCCCGACCGCGGCGATCGCCATCAACGCGGCGAGCTTCGCGCTGTCGGCGGTGGGCCTGTACTTCGTCCGGTTCAAGCGACCCGAGGCCGGCGCGCCCGCACCGCCGCGCCAGCGGCCCTGGCAGGAGTTGCTGGCCGGTGCCCGATTCCTCTGGCGGCACCCGGTGCTGCGCTCCCTGACGATCCTGCTCTCCTTCTTCATCTTCTTCACGCTCGGCATGACCGACGTCCTGATCTACCACCTCAAGCACGATCTGGGCCACTCCGACGGCACCGTCGGCACGGTCCTCGCGGTCGCCGCGGCCGGCACGATCGCCGGAGCCGTGCTCGTCGCGCCCGTCCGCCGCAGGCTCGGTTTCGGCGTCACCTGGATCGGCGCCCTCGCGACCAGCGGGCTCGCCATGGCGGGCGTCGGCCTCTCCGGCCGTGTCCCGGTGATCGCCGCCCTGATGGCCGTCTACCTCTGCGGCGTCAGCGTGGCCGGGATCTGCTCGATGTCCCTGCGCCAGCAGGTGACCCCGGACCATCTGCTCGGCCGCGTCACCTCGGCGTTCTGGACGATCCACTTCTCCCTCGGCCCGGTGGGCGCGGCCGTCCTGACCTGGGGTGCGGGCGGCTACGGCGTCACCGTGATCTGCCTCCTGGCCGGCACCGCCTGCCTGCTGATCGCGACGACCGCGCTCTTCACCCCGATCCGCCGCCCCGCCCCCGAGCAGTCGGCGCCCACCACCTCATGAGGCCGGAGCATCCGGCGGTGAAAGGTCATCCGGTGTGGTCGCCTCGGTGGGCTGATCCATGAGCGTAGGCCGAGTTTCCGGCACCCACCGGCTGAGCGGGCCGCTCAGCCGGTGGGTGCCCCGGGTCAGCTGTTCGCCGCGGTGAACGCGGCCGCCCCGCCGACGAGCGGCAGCATGACCGTGCTCTTCGTCGTGTCGAGGTGCAGCGTCGCGCCGGGGGTGGGCCGGATGGTGTACTCATAGTCGCTCGACAGCAGCACGATGCCGATGCGGTGTCCCGCCGCGAACACGTAGTCATGCGGCTGCATGTCGAAGTCGAGGCGGTACGGGCTGCCCGGCTTGACCGGTTCGGTCTTCGAGATCGACTTACGGTTCTGCGGATCCACCCAGCCCCGAGTGATGATCTTCGCCTTACCGTTCTGGTCGTAGTCGACGAGCAGCGCCGTGACGTTCGCGGCCGGCTGCCCGAAGGACATCCGCAGTGATACCTGCGGCGTGCCGCTGAGCCGGACCGCACCGGTCAGCGTCCCCGACTTGTAGGCCAGGCGGTTGGGAGACGTCACGGCGTCGGCGAGGGTCAGCGCCCGCTTCGACGCGTCGTCGACGATCGTCTCGGTCACCGGCTTGCCCAGGCGGGTCTTGTCGTCGGTGAGGACACCGGCGGTGCCGTCCGTGCCGGGCGCCAGGTTGAGCTCGGTGGCGGCCGCGGCCGGTTCGGGCCACTCGGGGTATTCCACCAGCGTCCTGTCCTCGCGCTGGATCAGCGCCCGCTGGTCGTTCTCCACACCGTTCTCCTGGCCCCACAGGTAGCGGGTGAACCAGCGGTTGAGCACGTTGACGCTCGGGGAACCGCCATGCCCGCCCTGGTGCAGATAGATCTTGTGCGGCACCCCGCGCGCCTTGAGCGCCTCGTACCACTGCGCGGCGTGCTTGGTCTTGACGTTCCAGTCGTTGAGCCCGTGCGCGACCAGCGTCGCGGCGCGGACCTTGTCGACGTCGTTCATGTAGTTACGCTCGTCCCAGAAGGCGCTGTAGTCGCCGGTGACCCGGTCCTGCGCCTTCGCGAGCTCCTCGATGACGCTTCGGCAGATCTGCTTGTTCGCGCGGGTGTAGACGTACTCCGCGAGCACGTCGGCGTCCTCGCCCTGGTAGCCGCCCGGGGCGACGACGGCACCGTTCGCGCGGTAGTAGTCGTACCAGCTCGAGATCGCCGAGATCGGCACGATGGCCTCGAGACCCTCGACACCGGTGCTCGCGACCGCGTTGGGCAGGGTGCCGTTGTACGATGTGCCGATCATGCCGACCTTGCCGGTCGTCCACGTGGCGTTGACCTCCCTGCCGGTGGCGTCGTAGGCCTTCGCGCGCCCGTTCAACCAGTCGACGACAGCTTTCGCGCCGATGGTCTCGTTGCGCCCACCGGTGGTCGGACAGCCGTCGGACTTACCACTGCCCAGTGACTCGGCATGGACCACCGCGAAACCGCGAGGCAGCCAGTTGGACTCGTGACTGGTGCTGATGGCGGGCTGCGGGCCGGTGCCCGTGACGGCCTCGTCGCCGTCGGCCACGCCTGCCACGCCGGCGGCGGCCAGCCGCTCGTCGGTCGCCGGATCCTTCACCGAACCACCGCGGTTCATCCAGCCCTTGCCCGGACGGAGTGCCTCGTGGAGCTCGTGATCGACGTTGTGGTTCGTGACCGGGTTGCCGCCGGCGTAGTAGGGGCTGACCTCGTACACGACGGGCGACTTCAAACCGGCCGTCTCCGTCTCCCGGAGCCGGGTGACCTCGGCGTGCACCCGGTCGTTGCGCCCGTCGCCGTCACTGTCGATCGGGGTCTCGACCCACACCTCCTCGCGGATCCAGTCGTTGCGGTTCGTCGAGAACACCGGCTGGGCCATGCCGTCCGTGAAGACCGGTCCGACGGAGGGGTCGGCGGCCGCGCTGACGGGGGCCGAGGTCGCCGCGATCCCGGCGAAGGTCATGGTGGCGGCGAGACCCAGCGCCGCCACGCCGCGGCGTGCCGACCCCGGGCTACGGAGGGCGGTTGGTGCCCCAAGACCCGTCACCAGGCGTGTTTTAGACATCGACAAACCTTCCCGAACAATCAGTGCGGGGCGGGAAAAGGCCCCAACCAAGGTTCAAGGGACAGTAAAGGCTGTCCCAAGAAGGCTTGATGTTATGGGCAGGAAGTACGAAATGTCTATGGATGGGCACCCTGTCTCGATCACTACAATTTCGACACATATCGAGCTAGATCTCGGCGGCTCGAACACCACACGTCGAGATCCGGGACCCGGTGGCACGCCTGGGACACCGCAGGGTGCACGGTGAGCTCATCCGGCCCGGCCACCGAGTGAGCGAGGCGACCGTACGGCGGATCCCGCGGCCCCTGCGGCCCGGTCCGGCTCCCCGTCGTCACCAACGCCCCGAGATCATCCATCACCTCCCGGGCGCAGACCAACGGGCGGCACCCCCGGTGATCGGGAGTGCCGCCCGCCAGGCGGGACGATCAGCCGCGCAGGCCCTTCAGGCAGCCGTAGACGGCCACGGCCAGCACCGCCTCCGGGTCGGTCAGGTCTCCGCCGAACTTGTTCCAGACCTCGGTCACGGCGCCGGTGGCGCACTTGCCCGCCTTCCACCACGCCCACTCACCGGCGGCCTTGGCCGCGTCGACGATCTGACGCCAGAACCTCTTGACGAACGCCAGGACCGCGCTCCAGGAGCGGGGGGCGTCCTGGAACTCCTCGTCGGGGAAGCGGTACTCGTCCTCCGGATCGCTGTTAACCAGCGACATCGCCATGGAGTAGACGGTCGCCTCCGAGACGCCCGCGGCCTGCGCCGTGGCCGTGAGTTCCCGGGAGAACGAGGCCGCGCCGGCGGGAGCGGGGGCGGCGGTGACCATCACCGCCGCCGCGATCACCGCCGCCACGATCCCGGTTACACGTTTGAACATGAAGTGCCCTCCTGTGGTGTGAAGATCAGCCGGGCACGTACGCCCCGCCGTCACCGCACACCGTGCCGCGGGCCACTCACTCGCCGGTCACCTCACGGTCACCCCTCAGCACCTGCCACACCAGGCGCTCGCCACGTATCCGGGGCGCACTTGACGCGCACACCTGATCACAGAAGGAAATATTGTGCTTACATTGGGTAGTGAAAACGGCGGGATCAGGTTTCGAGTTCAGGGTTCTGGGGCCGTTCGAGGTGCTGCGGGACGGCGTTCCCGTGCCGATCCGGGCGGCCAAGCTGCGGACGTTGCTCGTGTCACTGCTGCTCGACGCCAACAAGACGGTCCCCGTCGAGACGCTGATGGACCACCTGTGGGGAGAGGCCCCGCCCGGCGGTGCCAGGAACACCCTGCAGAACTACGTGCTGCGCTGCCGGCACCTGCTGGGGTGCGCCGGGGATGACGGTCCCCTGCTGACCTGCCCGCGCGGCTACCTGCTCAGGGTGGACGACCGCCTCCACGGCGCGCACCGCCTCCGCCGGCGGGTTCGGCGTCCCGCCCGAGCCCAGGATCCGGCCG
>NZ_JBEXUE010000270.1:0-13983 GCF_040614275.1 Streptosporangium sp. NPDC006013 | reverse complement strand
GACGTCGAGAGGCACACCCGGGTACTGTCCGAAGAAGTCGTTCACATCAGTCCGGACGACCGGCTCGCGTTGGTGATCCCTCCCCGGGCTCGGGACCGCCCGGCCTTGATCGCCCGGCCGAACCGGTAGGCGGTGTTCATGTCGCGGGTCCACACTCCGGCGCCCAGGCCGTACAGGGTGTCGTTGGCGATCTTCAGGGCCTCGTCCTCCGAGTCGAAGGTCGTCACCGAGACGACCGGCCCGAAGATCTCCTCCTGGAAGACGCGCATGTCGTTGGTGCCCTTGAAGATCGTCGGCTCGATGTAGTAGCCGCCCTCCAGGCCGGGAACCGTGCGCGGGCCGCCGCCGGTGAGCAGCTCGGCCCCCTCCTTCAGCCCGATGTCGATGTAGGACAGGATCTTCTCGTACTGGTCGTTGCTCGCCTGCGCGCCGATCATGGTGGCCGGGTCCAGCGGGTCGCCGCCGACGATGGCCCTGGTGCGGTCGAGTGCCCTGCTCATGAACTCGTCGTAGATGGACGCGTGGATCAGGGCCCGCGAGGGACAGGTGCACACCTCACCCTGGTTCAGGGCGAACATCACGAAACCCTCGACGGCCTTGTCCAGGAAGTCGTCGTCGGAGGCCGTGACGTCGGGAAGGAAGATGTTGGGGCTCTTGCCGCCGAGCTCCAGCGTCACCGGGATGATGTTCTCCGAGGCGTACTGCATGATCAGCCGCCCGGTCGTGGTCTCGCCGGTGAAGGCCACCTTGGCCACCCGCGGGCTGGAGGCCAGCGGTCGGCCCGCCTCCGCGCCGAACCCGTTGACGACGTTGATCACACCGGGCGGGAGCAGGTCGGCGATCAGCTCCATCACCAGCAGGATACTGGCGGGGGTCTGCTCGGCGGGCTTGAGGACGACGCAGTTGCCCGCGGCCAGGGCGGGGGCGAGCTTCCACACCGCCATCAGGATGGGGAAGTTCCACGGGATGATCTGGCCCACCACGCCCAGCGGCTCGTGGAAGTGGTAGGCGACGGTGTCCTCGTCCAGCTGGCTGATCCCGCCCTCCTGGGCGCGGACGACCCCGGCGAAGTAGCGGAAGTGGTCGACGGCCAGCGGCAGGTCCGCGGCGAGCGTCTCGCGTACCGGCTTGCCGTTCTCCCAGGTCTCGGCGACGGCGAGCCGCTCCAGGTTCTCCTCGATGCGGTCGGCGATCCGGTTGAGGATGTTCGACCGTTCGGCGGGCGAGGTCCGGCCCCAGGCCTCGGCCGCGTGGTGGGCGGCGTCCAGCGCCAGGTCGACGTCGGCCGCGGTGGAGCGGGCCACGCTGGTGAAGGTCTGCCCGGTGATCGGGCTCGGGTTGTCGAAGTAGGCCCCGTCCACCGGGGGCACCCACTCGCCGCCGATGAAGTTGTCGTACCGGGAGGCGTAGGTGACGATGCTTCCTTCGGAACCGGGTGGTGCGTAGACCATGGTTTCGCCCTCCTTCACATGGCTGTAACAGAGCCAACGATGAATGGGCGAGGTTGGTGAAAGGTTGGCGTCAGGGCGGACGGTGCCGGGGCCGCCCCGGGCAGCCCGGGGCGGCACGGGGCCATGAGCGGGCGACGGTGCCGAGGGGCGGCCGAGGGGTGGCCGAGGGGGTGAGGTCAGTCGCTCCGCGCCGTGCGGTGGCGGGCGAGCGCCACCGCCCTGCGTGGGTCGCCGGGCCCGAGGACCGCCAGGGCCCGCTCGTGTATCTCCAGGTCGTACGGGTGCAGCTCGCCGAAGCGGAACACCGGTCCCGGGCCATGCCAGCGGAGCACGGCCTCGCGCAGCGCGACCTCGATGTGCTCGCGCCAGGTCCTGATCCCCGGCGCGTCGGACCACGGCAGTAGGGGGCCGCCGTAGAGCCGCGCCGCCTCCTCCACCCGCCCGGCGCGCAGGGCGGCGAGCACCTCGGCGGCGTCGCAGCCAACGGGCGCGGTCAGCTCGTACCGCCGGGTGGCCAGCGCGCCCGAGAGCGCCCGCCGCAGGTGGGAGACCTCCGCCTTGAGGGTGGTCGCGGCGACGTGCCGCTCGCCGTACAGCTCGTCCATCAGCCGCTCGGGAGACATCCCGGGTCCCTGCGGTCCCGCGAGAGCGAGCAGGGTGAGGATCTCCAGCTGGCGAGGGGGCAGCCGGACAGGAACGCCGTCACGGGTCAGCCCGGCGCCGCCGAGGGCGCGCAGCCGCAGACCGGAGCCGCCGTTCCGGCCGGGACCCCCGGCGAAGGAGCCCTGGACGGAAGGCCCGCCCGCGGAGGGAGGGCTCATCCGTTCGGCCAGGCGGCTCTCGATGCCGCCGACCAGGGTGTGCAGCGCGGGCATGGCCAGGGGGTGCGAGCGCTCCCAGGTGCTCGACAGGTCGAGCACGCCGAGAACCTGGCCGCCGGGGGCCCGGATCGGGGCGCAGTAACAGACCCACCCGTGCAGGGCCCGCACCAGGTGCTCGGCCGAGAACACCTGGGTCGGGCGGCCGGTGCGCAGCGCGAGGGAGAGGGCGTTGGTGCCCATGGCCTGCTCGTCCCAGCGGCCCCCGGGGGCGAAGTTCACCGCCTCGGCCCGCCGCCGCATGACCCGGCCGCCGCAGGTCCACATGATGGTGCCCGTCTCGTCGGTGACCGCCGCGATGAAACCGCCGTCCTCGGCGATCCCGCGCAGCTCGTCG
This sequence comes from Streptosporangium sp. NPDC006013, assembly GCF_040614275.1. Lineage (NCBI taxonomy): Bacteria > Bacillati > Actinomycetota > Actinomycetes > Streptosporangiales > Streptosporangiaceae > Streptosporangium > Streptosporangium sp. NPDC006013. Next base: position 11,317 of record NZ_JBEXUE010000270.1, on the reverse strand, counting down.
GCGACCGCGGCCAGCGGCTCACGCAGCGGCGACTGCCGCCAGCGCTGGCGGGCCTCGCCTTCCTCGGGGGCGCTGTCCTGCTCGGGTCGCACCGTCGCGATGGACCGGCCCCAGGAGTCGACGATCTCCTTCCTGAGCCGCTCGCGGTCATGCGGACGCCCACCCTGGAGCCAGCGTGTCCACTCCAGTTCCAGGTTGGTGCGATGCCGACGCAGCGCCTGGTTTCCTTCCATGACCCGCCTCAAACCCGTTGCCGCCTACCGTGATGATGCCTCACCCCGCGCCACGGCGCACCCCTTCGGGACGGCGCCGCACATCTCAGGCCTGTCGGCTCCGACGGGCGGGACACCCTTGGAAGGCATCGCCTGCCTGCGTGCCTTAGAGCCTGCTGACAAAGGCTTAAGTGGTCGCGGGGATGGGCTGTAGAGGGCTGGTCCGATCTTGTTGATGTAGCCCTGGTGGGACCATTGGGACAGCTGGCCGCGGAAGCTGTTCGACGGTGAGACGGTGGCCGTCCGCCGTACAGCCTCAGGCCACACCCGGGCGGACACAGTCCGCTACCGCCCTTCGTGCCCTCGGGGATGACCGTTCACGGCATATGCGAAGGCCGGAGGTTAAACGACAAGCTCAGGGAGCTGTGGGATCAGCGGCGGGGGAGGGCGAGGGCGCAGAGCGCGAAGACGACGGCGAAGGCGGCCTGCACGATCATGCACACGGCGAGCGCGGTTGTGTACGTGACGCCGACAGGTGCGACTGACCCGACAGTAACCGCGACGAGTAGCCCGCCGGCCACGGCGACGCCGAGGCCCATTGCGGCTTGTTGTGTCGTCTGGAGCGCTCCTGATGCGGCCCCGGCGGAAGCCGGGGGGACGTCGGCGATCATCGCGCCCACGAGGGGCCCGAACATGAGCGCTTGCCCGATGCCGACGCCGATCAGCAATGCGGCGAGAGTCCAGGAGTTCAGGTTGGCGCCTTGTAGGAACACCGATGTCGCGGTAATCGCAAGCAGTGCTGCCTGGATGACTCCGCCGATGATCAGCAGCCGGCGGAATCCGAAGCGCGGTGCGAGTTTTCCGGACCAGACGGAGACGACGAAGAAGCAGAGGGCGAATGGAAGCAGCACGACAGCGGCGTGCATCGGGGTCCATCCCAGCCCGGTCTGTGTGGTGAGGGCGTAGAGGAAGGTGAATGCGCCGAAGGCCGACTGGAGCATGAGTGCCATCACGAGTCCAACGCGGTAGGACCCCAGGCGGAAGAGGGGCGGCGGGACCAGTGGGACGCGGTCGCCGCGGTGCAGTTGGAGCTGCCATCTCCAGAACGCGGCGAACAGGACGGGGACGGCGACAAGCAGTGCCCAGCACCATGCGGGCCAGCCGAGCGTGGCGCCCTGAGACAGCGGGACGAGCAACGAGAGGAGGGCGGAGCCCAGAAGTACGGTGCCGATCAGGTCAAGTGAGCGGTGGCCGGGGGAACTGGTTGCCGGCACCCAGCGCAGGGCGGCGAGAAACGCGACGACACCCATGATGACACTCACTGCGAACACCATGCGCCAGCCGGCGCCGAGGAGCGGGACGGAGAGTAGCACTCCGCCGAGGACCTGCCCGATCGCTGTTGCGCCTCCCGCGGTGGCTCCGAACAACGCGACCGCTCTGGCGCGTTCGCGCCCCTGCGTCGATGCGGTGATCGTTGCGAGCACCTGGGGAACCATCGCCGCCGCGGAGATGCCGGTGAGGGCGCGCGCGGCGATCAGGACGATGATGGTGGGGGAGAGGGCCGCCACCAGGGAGAAGAGGGTGAAGCCGGCCATGCCGAGGAGGAAAAGGCGGCGGCGTCCGTAGAGGTCACCGAGGCGGCCGCCGAGTACCATCGGCACCGCGAAGCTGAGTGAGTACACCGAGACCACGAGCGATTGCTCGGCAGGGGAGGCGTGCAGTGATGCGCCGATGTCGGGGACGGCGATGCCCGTGGCGGCGAAGCTGACCACCGCGAGGAGCAGAGCGGAGAGGGTGGCGAGGAGTCCGGGAAGCCCGAGCGTTCGTGGTTGGGATGGGATCGTTGGGGTTGAATCGGTGTGCGGGGTGGAAGCTGTGGTCACATGTCGAGCCTGCGTGTTCGCGGATCCGGGTACCAGAAGCCTGTTTATGGGGGTAGTAGCCGAACCTGGCTGGGGAACCTTGGGTGCAGCAGTATGGAGTCATGACCGACACGATCTCCCCGATCGCCCGGCGTGAGCTCGGCGACTTCCTCCGCACCCGACGCGAGCGGTTGAGTCCCGGCAGAGTCGGGCTTCCGGCTACCGGACGACGTCGCACGCCGGGCCTACGGCGCGAGGAGGTCGCAGTGCTCGCAGGGGTGGGGGTTACGTGGTACACCTGGCTCGAACAGGGGCGGCCGATTAATGTCAGCATGCAAGTGCTCAGAGCGGTCGGCAGGGCATTGCATTTGGATGAGGCGGAAACGCAACACTTGCGGAGGCTTGCCGGCGCGCGGACACCGCCCACCAATCCGGTCGTATGCGACCCGGCTCTGCTGACGGCCTTCCAGCCGGTGCTGGACAAGCTGGATCCCTATCCCGCGTGTCTGCAAACGCCCTTGTTCGATGTGGTGGCGTACAACCGCGCCTACCAGTACCTCTTCACCGACATGGACCTGATCCCATCCGGTGAACGGAACTGCGCCATGCAATTCTTCACGGACCCGGACTGGCGCAGCCGGTACGTCGATGACGACATCGTCGCGACCAGGATGGTGGCGAGGATGCGTGCCGCGGCGAGTGCCGGGACGGCAGGAGCGGATACCTCGAGCGTGGTCGCGCGGTTGCTGGAGCAGTCGGACGAATTCGCGCAATTGTGGAGCCGCCACGATGTGCTTCTCCAGCACTACGAGGTGAAACGCCTCGAGAGTCCGCTTGTGGGGCTTCTCCAGCTGAACTTTGTCTCCACCGACGTCACGGAGACGGGCCACCGGCTGATGGTGATGACCCCCGACGACGAGGAGACATCGCGGAGGCTGGAAGAGTTGTCAGCCCTTGCCGCGAGTGTCGCGTAGTGGTGTCCTGACGTGCCTCTACCCGACAACGACGGCTGGACGACGGGGTAGTACGGGTGGCGACGGAGATCCACGCCTGTGGCCGCAGACAGCCGTCACCGGGTGGCCCGTGAAGCCCTGGCCGGTCCCCTGTCACCCCGGTGCGGGTCCTACGGCTGATGTGCGGAGGCACGATCACTAAGCTTTGATTACTGTGAGCATCCAAATGATTACGAAATTCGGTCGAAGACCTGCGAGACGCCTGGTCGTACAGTGAAGATATGGGCATGTTGACTGTTGATCTCGATGCCAAGGCGGAGAAGGCTCTGAACGAGCTGACCTCCGATGGCCGTTCGGCGACCGAAGCCGTTCGCGAAGCGCTCGTCATCGCTCAGCGTCTCCACCGCATGGAGTTGGCCCGAGTCGCAGCCGAGAGGCTGGCCAACGATCCCGCAGACAGGGCCGAAGCAGAAGCGATCATGAGAGACACGGAGCACCTGCGTGCGTGGTGACGTGTATCGGCTGCGTGCTCCTCGTGACGCGATGGCCCATGAGCAACGAGGTGAGCGTTTCGCGGTAACCCTCCAGTCGGACTTCCTGGCTCATCTCTCCACGGGGCTCATCGCCCCGACCTCGGCCAGTGCGCCTCCCGCGCCTTTCCGCCCCGAGGTCGAACTCCTCGGCAAGCAGACGCGGATCATGGTCGAGCAGACCATGGCTGTCGCCCCGCACCGCCTGGGTGACTTCGCGGGACGCCTGGACCCAGCCGAGATCGAAGAGATCGACGACGCCCTGCACACCGTCCTTGGCATGCTCCAGTAGAGAGGACGCGGAGCACACCGAGCCCGCTTTCTCTGTCGTGATCTCACAGCGAGTCGGGATCGTGACAGAGGAAGCGGGGTGGCGTCGAGCTTTCAGCCTTGGTGGCCGCGGTCGAACTCGTTGGCCTTCACGCCGTTGATGAAGGCGTCCCACTCAGCGGGGGTGAAGAAGAGCTTGGGGCCTTCGGGGTCCTTGGAGTCGCGTACGGCGATCAGCTCGGGGTGCTCGGCCTTGTGGCCGGGGGCGTCGACGACATCCTTGAGCTCCGCGACCTCAACGCAGTTTCCGCCGTTGCTGCCGGTAAAGGTTGACTTCTGCCACTTGGCGTTACTCAGGTCCATCGTTCCTCTGCCGTTCTCTTAATGAGGTCCATCGACATGTCCAATGGAAGTGCCTCTATGCGAATGGCCTCGAATTTTTCTGCGGCTGTTGCGATATCGTCCTGGTCGCTGGTGACCAGCCCGCGAACGGCCGTGTCAAAGTAAGCTACCTCGCTTCCGCCTTCCAGCGTAGCGATTATGAATCCCGCTTCAAGGCCCGCACGCATGCCTCCGAGTGGTACCACCTGCACGCTGATACGGGGTGTGATGATCGAGGTCAGGTGCTCAAGTTGCGCGCGCATGATCTGAGGGCTTCCGATCAGACGATGGATTGCCGCTTCGTCGATAACGCATCGTAGGAGCGGTGGCGCGGGACTCTCCCGGCTGAATATTCCCTGGCGTGCCAGTCGGGCCTGCACGGCGGTCTCGTCCCCGTAGAGAACTTCGCGGGCGTACTCGGGGGTCTGGAGCAGCCCGGGAATCAAGATCGGCTCGTATGCGCGCAGAGCCGTCGCCACCTGCTCTTTGTCGGCCCACTTTCCGAACCAGGAGGGGAAGACCTGCCCCTTCCGCCAGTCGAGGAGGCGGCGGAGGGCGCCGCCCGTGTTGAGGACCGCGTCGCAGGCGTCGGCGAACTCCGGGCTGGCCGGGATCTGGCCGGTCTCCACCCCGCTGATCAGGGACTCGCTGAAATGGATCTTCTCGGCCAGTTGACTCTGGGTGAGCCCAGCCGCTTTCCGGTAGTGCTTCAGCTCCCGGCCCCATATTGCCTGAGGTGTGTAAAGGTCGACCACGATGCCCTCCTTGCCGGAATTCAACAACGGCCGTGCGAATCCCCAACGCTCGTCGATGGTAACCGCTCGACTACCAAGCGTAGCCATATTGCGGCACGCTGGCCATATGGATTCCAAAGAAGAGAGGGAGGCCGGAAAAGAGGCTCTCAAGGCGTACGCGGCACTGATCGAATATCGCTACACGCTGGACCCTTCCCTGGCCGTTCTGGGGGGAGAGATGGATACCGCGTGAAACGAGAAACGTGGCCTCCGCCCGCCGATTCGTCCGGGACATTGCCACCGACTGGAACACGTCGGAAGACATCCCGGAAATCGCCGAACTCCTGGTCTCCGAACTCGTCACCAACGCGATCGCATACGGCTCGCCGGACGTTCCAGAGCCGACCGCCATCCGTGTCAGAACCACCAGGGAGAAAGAATTGATGACCGTGGACGTCTATGACTCCTGCATGGCCGTCCCCCGGATGAGACAGACCGACCACCTGGCGACCTCCGGCAGGGGCCTCACCATCGTCGAAGACCTCTCCCACAACTGGGGCTGGACCCTCAACCCCTACGGAAAGTCCGTCTGGTTCCAGTTGGTGGCATGGCCCTGAATGTTTTCGCTCATGCCGGAGGAGATGGGGGAGCGAGGGTTCCGGCGGCGAGGGCGTGGGTCAGGGCGGTGGCGGCGGCCTGTCCCGAGGTGGTCAGCTCCCGGAGTTCGGCCTCGAAGGTGAAGATCCCGCGGAAGGTGTCGCCGTACCTTCGCTGCTCCTCGACCGAGAGGCGCGGCACCTGGGCGCGGCGCGGGTCGAAGCGGGTGGAGCCCGACTGGGTGCCGGTCGTCGCGCCCGGGGAGAGCGCCCGGACGAAGCCCGCGAGGAAGAACGGGTCCAGCCGGTCGGGGTCGGGGCGCAGCAGGACGAGCCGGGGGCCGAGCAGCAGGCCGGTCTCCTCGATCACCCGGGTGGCCAGGCCGCCGGTCCCGATGGCGGCGACCACGTCTCCGGGCTCGATCCTGACCCGGCCCTCGGGGCGGGTGCGCGTCTCCACCGCACCCCCGTCCAGGACGTGCCGGTCGGTCAGCACCGGATCGCCCGAACCGTCGATCTCGAAGCGCCCCGCCTGCCAGACGGCCAGCGCCCCGATCCGCTCCAGTTCCGCCAGCGTGACGGACGGCAACTCCTGGCCGGTGCCGGGGACGGCCTCGGGGACGAGGGTGGCCAGCCGCCCGAGCCGCTCGGCCAGACGCTCGCGGAGCAGGAGATAACCCTCCGCGGAGACCTGCTCCTCGGTGCCGAGATACCGGGAAGGGGTGACGTCGACGTCCTCGTCGACCAGCTCGATGATCGGGACCGTCCGGCTCTCGCCCGGCCTGTCGACGTCGAGGTCGGGGTCCGCGCGGAACTCGTGCCACCGCTCGGCCACCGCGTCGAGGTTTCCCAGGTCGGCCTCGGCCATCAGGACGCGGGAGGGGGTGCGGTCGTCGGCGGTGGGCTTGCGCAGCACCCAGATGTGCACGGGCAGCGCGGTGCCACCCGACGCGACCTTCGGGGGGAGGCCGATGACGGCCCGCAGGGTCCCGCGCCGCAGCAGGTTGCTGCGGATGCGGCGGCCCGAGCGGCGGTTGGCGGCGATCGCGGGCATCAGCAGCACCGCGACGCCACCCGGAGCCAGGTGGGCGAGCGCGTGCTGGACCCAGGCCAGCTCCGACTCCATCTTGGGCGGCAGCCCGTACTCCCAGCGCGGGTCGCTCGTCAGCTCGTCGTATCCCCAGTGGCGCTCGTTGAACGGGGGATGGCACACCACGGCGTCGACGGTCAGGTCGGGCCAGGCGTCATGGCGCAGCGAGTCGCCCGTCCTGACCTCGCCACCGGTCTCCGGCGCACCGCCCGCCTTCGCCCTGCCGCCCGCCCGCTTCCGGCCGGCCGCCGGCGTCTCGTCACCCGCTCCGGCCAGCGCCAGGCGTGACTGCGCCAGCCGGGCGAGGGAGTCGTCGTATTCCTGCCCGTACGCGCGCCGCCCCGGGGCCGCCGCGGCGAGGAGGACGCCGAGACCGCAGGCGGGGTCGAGGACGGACCGGGCGTCGGGCCCCGCCAGGTGGGCCATGAAGTCCGCGATCTCGGCGGGCGTCTCGGCCAGGCGGCGCGAGTGGACGTCGGCGTAGCGGTCCAGCAGGAAGCGGATGGCCCGGGGGCCGCCCTCCTCCTCGGCGTACCGCCTGATCAGCTCCCACGCGGGGGCCGGGACGGTGTGGGGCCGGCCCTGGCCGAGCAGGAGCTCGGCGGCCTCGGCGACGACCTCGCCGAGCCTGAGGTCGTCGCCGGCGGCGCGGACCTGCTGCCAGACGCGCTCGCGTAGCGGGAGCTCGGCCACCTTGCCCTGACCGAGCAGCCACGCCTCGACGGCGCCGAGCGAGAAGGTCGGGCTGGTCGCCGTCCCGCCCACGGGCTCGGGGAAGTCCTCGTGCCGTCGCCGCCAGTTGCTCACGGCCGCGCGGCCGACGCCCGCCATCCGCGCGATGTCGGCGGCGGTGACGCTCGCCTCGTCCCCTGCCATCGCCAGCCTCCGTTTTCCCACGTCAGCTCATTCGACATGTGGACGACAACTTATCTCACCGCGTTGACGGGCGTCGATCGGCGGCATCGGGTACGTGTATTTGGTTCACGCGACGAGGGGGCCGGCGTAAAAGGACCTGCGAATTGTCGGTGGGGCAGGCAAGGATGACCCCATCATGGTTATCCACCAGTCTCTCCCGTTCACCGCCACGACGTCCCCGAGCGGGGACATCGTGGTCTTCTACGTCGGCACCGAGCCCCGGATGACACCGGAGCAGGCGCTCGCGTTCGCCGACCAGCTCCGTGACCTCGCGGCCGGTGCGTCGCGCCCGGGTCGCCGGGAGCACTGGTCGGCGGGCACCGGATGTCCTGACCGTGCCATGGCGTATTCGCGATAATCCCTTTCACTCTCCGTGGTCATTGCGTAACGTTCTGCCTGTCGTGGCTTCCGGAAAGGGGAGCCGCCTCATCGATTCGCCGTGCTCCCGAGGACGTCGAAGTCGGATACGGAAGGACGGAACATGCAACCCTTCGAGCTCCCTGACTTCTACCTGCCGTATCCGGCCAGGCTGAACCCCCACGTGGAGACCGCGCGCGAGCACACCAGGGCCTGGGCGCACGACATGGGCATCCTCGATCCCGACCTCGGCATCTGGGACGAGGACAGGCTGGAGGCGATGGACTACGGCCTGCTCTGCGCCTACACCCACCCCGACGCGCCCGCCGGTGAGCTCGACCTCATCACCGACTGGTACGTGTGGGTGTTCTTCTTCGACGACCACTTCCTGGAGGCCTTCAAGCGCAGCGGTGACCTGGCCGGGGCCAAGGAATACCTCGACCGGCTGGCGGCCTTCATGCCGGTGCACCCCGCCGGGCCCGCTCCCGAGCCGGAGAACCCGGTGGAGCGCGGCCTGGCCGACCTGTGGGCCCGCACCATCCCGGCCATGTCCGCCGACTGGCGGGCCCGGTTCGTCGAGAGCACCGGGAACCTCCTCGACGAGTCCCTCTGGGAACTCGCCAACATCAACGCCGGACGCGTCGCCAACCCGATCGAGTACATCGAGATGCGGCGTAAGGTCGGCGGTGCCCCCTGGTCGGCCAACCTGGTGGAGCACGCCGCGGGCGCGGAGGTCCCGGCCGCCGTCGCCGCCAGCAGGCCGATGCGCGTGCTGAGGGACACCTTCGCCGACGGGGTGCACCTGCGCAACGACCTCTTCTCCTACGAGCGGGAGGTCGGCGACGAGGGCGAGCTCAGCAACGGGGTGCTGGTCTTCGAGCGCTTCCTGGGCTACGACACCCAGCAGGCGGCCGACGCGGTCAACGACCTGATCACCTCCAGGCTGCACCAGTTCGAGAACACCGCCCTCACCGAGTTGCCGGCCCTCTTCGAGGAGCACGGCCTGGACCTGAAGTCCCGCATCGACGTCCTCGCGTACGTCAAGGGACTCCAGGACTGGCAGTCGGGTGGCCATGAGTGGCACATGCGCTCCAGCCGCTACATGAACGGCGCCTCGCAGACCTCCCCGGTCGCCCCGGCCCTCCTCGGCGGTCCCGCCGGCCTGGGCACCTCGGCGGCGCGCATCAGGCTGGCGCCCGGCATCACCGGCCCGGGTGGGATCAGGAGTCACCTCCACGTCCCCCTGCAGAAGGTGGGGCCGGTGCCGCTGCCCGAGATCTACATGCCGTACCCGGCCAGGATGAACCCCAACCTGGACGGCGCCCGTCGCCACGCGGTGGAGTGGGCGCGCGAGATGGGGATGTTCGAGCAGCTACCCGGCTTCCCCGGGCTGGCCGTCTGGACCGAGCGCAAGTTCGACGGCTACGACTTCGCCATCTGCGCCGGGGCGATCAACCCGGACGCGCCCGGCCCCGAGCTGGACATCTCGACGTTCTGGCTCACCTGGGGGACCTACGCCGACGACTACTTCCCGGTGGTGTTCGGATCCCGGCGTGACATGCTCGGCGCGAAGGTGTTCAACGAGCGGCTGTCGGCGTTCATGCCGCTCGACCTCTCCGCCACCCCGCCGCCGGCCAACCCGATCGAGCGTGGCCTGGCCGACCTGTGGTTCCGTACCGCGCCCCCCATGTCGGAGAGCGCGCGTGCCGGGTTCCGCCGGGCCGTCGAGGACATGACGGAGAGCTGGCTGTGGGAGCTGGCCAACCACATCCAGAACCGGGTTCCCGACCCGGTCGACTACATCGAGATGCGCCGCAAGACCTTCGGATCCGACCTCACCATGAGCCTGTCCCGGCTGGCCCACGGCCGGTCGGTGCCGCCCGAGGTCTACAACACCCGGACGATGCGCGGGCTGGACGACTCGGCCGCCGACTACGCCTGCCTGGTCAACGACCTCTGCTCCTACCAGAAGGAGATCCAGTTCGAAGGCGAGCTGCACAACTGCGTGCTGGTCGTGCAGGACTTCCTCAACTGCGACCTGCGACAGGCGGTCGACATCGTCAACGACCTGATGACGTCTCGGATGCGGCAGTTCGAGCACACCGTCGCCACCGAGATCCCGGCTCTGTTCGACGACTTCGACCTCGACGGGGAGGCTCGGGAAACACTCAACGGATACGTGGCGGAGCTGCAGGACTGGATGGCGGGCGTCCTGCTCTGGCACATGAAGACCCGCCGCTACGACGAGTCCGAGCTGCGCCACCCACCCGCGACGACACGGCCCCTCGGCGCCCCCGCCGGGCTCGGCACCGCGGCCGCTCACCTTGGGGCGTCCGCGCACCGATACCTCGCGGCGGGCCATTGAACATCGATGTGGCCGAGCGTGCCCTGTGCTCTCGCAGGGCCGCTTCCGGGCAGGCGGGCCGCGGCGACGTACGGTTTCTCCCGTTCGACCAGCACCAGGGACCGAGCTGGCCGAGCTCGGTACGACCGCCACGATGGCGGCGTGTGACGTGTCCGATCGCGACTCGGTCGCCGGCCTGCTCGCGCGGTTGCGGGCGGAGGGCCACGTCGTCCGTACGGTGGTGCACGCCGCCGCCTCCATCGAGCTGCACACCCTGCAGGACACCACCATCGAGGCGTTCGCCGAGGTGGTGCGGGCCAAGGTCGTCGGCGCCCGGCACCTGGACGAGCTGCTGGACGCGGACGAGCTCGACGACTTCGTGCTGTTCTCCTCGACGGCGGGGATGTGGGGCAGCGGGCGGCACGCGGCGTACGTGGCGGGCAACGCCTTCCTCGGCGCGCTGGCGGAGAACCGGCGTGCCCGGGGGCTGCCGGCCACGTCGATCTCCTGGGGCATCTGGTCGGACGACCGTGATCTCGGGCGGGTCGATCCCGAGCAGATCCGGCGCAGCGGGCTCGTGTTCATGGAGCCGGACCTGGCGCTCGAAGGGTTCCGGCAGGCGCTGGCCGGCGAGGAGACCGCGCCGGCGATCGCCGACATCGACTGGGAGCGGTACTTCCCGGTCTTCACCTCCGTGCGGCCGAGCCGGTTGTTCAGCGAGGTGCCCGCCGTACGGCGGCTGGCCGAAATCGCCGAGCGGCCGGCCGTCGCGGCGAGCGATGGGGAATTCGTCACCCGGCTGCGCGGGCTGCCGACGTCCGAGCGGGACCGCCTGCTGCTGGAGCTGGTGCGCGCCCAGGCGGCGACCGCGCTGGGCCACTCCTCAGCCGACGCCGTCGCCGAGCGGCAGGCGTTCCGCGACATGGGCTTCGACTCGGTGACCGCGGTCGATCTGCGCAACCGGCTGGCCAGTGCGACGGGCCTGACGCTGCCCAGCACGCTGGTGTTCGACCACCCGAACCTGGAGGCGCTGGCGGAGTTCCTGCGCGCCGAGATCGCCGGGACGCAGGCCG
>NZ_JBEXUE010000269.1:0-14015 GCF_040614275.1 Streptosporangium sp. NPDC006013 | reverse complement strand
CACCACCTGACCGATCCTCGCCACGGCAAGATCCGCAGGACAGGGCCTAGTCGGTGACCTGCGGGCCGCTGACCCGCTCCAGCAGCCTGGCCAGGCGGTCACGCAGGGTGGGGCGCCGTTCGACCTCGCCCGCGGCCATGCTCACCAGATGCTGTGCCCCGTCGAAGGAGAACGGTGCCCGTTCGGGGACCGTCAGCGCGTCGTGGGCCAGGCCCGCAAGGTCCGTGTCACCGCCGTCCAGGGCCAGGATCGTCGTGCCGGTCCTGCGGGCGTCGCTCACCCGCTCCAGCAGCGCCTCGGGAGCACGCTCCTCGGCGACCACGAACAGGGTCTCGCCCCGTCCGGCCTGCCGGATCCGGTCCAGCCCGACCCGCAGGTGCACGGGCGCGTCGGGGACGGGTGCCCAGCGGACCAGCGTCGGGGAGAGCTGGGGCAGCCCGGAGAGCCTGGCCTCGTCGCTCAGGTGCGCGGTCAGGTGCCAGGGCTCCTCCTCGGGCGTGCCGACCACCAGCAGGCCGCCGGCCGAGCGGGTCGCGCGCAGGGCGAGGCCCAGCTCGCGGGTCCGCTCGATCCAGCCCGTCGAAGCCAGGATCTCGCGCAGCAGTGTCACCGACCCAGCGTCCATGGCACCATCGTGCACCAGCCCCCCGCAATGATCCTGGGAATGCGCCCCTGAGAGGATTCGGGGCAGACGATATGGTCGACGAAGTCCGATCTTGAGGGTCGGGGACGATGAGGAGCGGTGAGTGAGCACTGATATTCCGGACGTGGGGGGAATCTCGATCGGGATCCTGGGCGGGACCGGGGACCAGGGCAAGGGGTTGGCGCGGCGGTTCGCCCTCGCCGGGCACAGCGTGCTGATCGGCTCACGCAGCGCCGAGCGTGCTCAGGCGGCGGCGGCGAGCATCGGCGGATCGGTGCGCGGCGCCGACAACCCGACCGTGGCGGCCGAGGCCGACGTGGTGATCGTGGCCATTCCCTGGGACGGGCACCGCTCCACGCTGGAGTCCCTCCGTGCCGAGCTGGCCGGAAAGATCGTCATCGACTGCGTCAACCCGCTCGGCTTCGACAAGCAGGGCGCGTACGCACTCGCGGTCGAGGAGGGCAGCGCCGCCCAGCAGGCGGCCGCGGTCCTGACCGAGAGCCGGGTGGTCGCCGCCTTCCACCACGTCTCCGCCGTCCTGCTGCTGGACCCCGAGGTCGACAAGATCGACCTGGACGTGCTCGTGCTGGGCGACGACCGCGAGGCCACCGACACCGTCCAGGCGCTGGCGGGCCGCATCCCCGGCATGCGCGGCGTGTACGGCGGTCGCCTGCGCAACGCCCACCAGGTCGAGGCGATGACCGCCAACTTCATCTCGATCAACCGCCGCTACAAGGCCCACGCCGGCCTGCGCGTCACCGACATCTAGCGCGACAGCCGGATAACTGACGATCTCGGCCGCTCGGTAAGTCGGTGGCACCGGGGTTGTGGGAGAGCCGCCCTGCGCGGCCTCCCTCGGCACCGTGCTCTTTCGGGGGCAGCGGGCTCGCGCCGGACTCGGCGGCCGTGGCGACCGGTTCGGGATCCAGCACCCGCAGCCCCGGTGCGGTGCGCCGGATCGCGTCGGCCAGGCGGGCTACCCGACGGAGATCGTGAACGCGCGGCCGGGAACCTGAGGCTGCCACGGTGGTCTTCCCGGTGTCCTGGGCCAGGGTGACCTGTGCTTTTGATGACGAACATCGCACCAACCAGATCTGACAAACAGCCCGTTAACCGGACATTCTTATCTCATGACTGATTTTCGCCCGGAGACCCGCACCGTCCACCTTCCCCAGCCGCAGCTGAACGGCAGCCGCTCCATCACGGTGCCGCTCTACCAGACCTCCGGCTTCGTCTTCGACGACCCGGCCGTCTTCGCCGACGGGATGGGCCGCCCGGACGGGGCCTTCGTCTACGGGCGCCTGTCGAACCCGACGGTCCGCTCCCTGGAGGAGGCCGTCGCCGGCCTGGAAGGCGGTGCCGGGGCCGTGGCCACCGGTTCCGGAATGGGGGCCATCAACTCGGTGCTGCTCGCGCTGCTGGAGCCCGGTGATCACCTGATCGCGCAGCAGGCGCTCTACGGCGGCACCGCCTCGATGATCAACGACCTGGAGCGGCGCTTCCGGATCTCGGTCTCCTACGTCCCCGAGGACGACCCGGCGGCGCTGCGCGCGGCCGTGCGGCCGGAGACGAAGCTGGTCTACCTGGAGACCATCGCCAACCCGGTGACCCAGGTCGCCGACCTGCCGGGCATGTGCGCGGCGGCACGCGAGGCCGGACTCGTCTCCGTGGTCGACAACACCTTCGCCTCACCGATCCTGTGCCGGCCGCTGGAGCACGGGGCCGACATCGTGGTGCACTCCACGACCAAGTACCTGAGCGGGCACACCGACGTGCTCGGCGGGATCGCCGTCTTCGCCGCGGAGGAGATGTACCGCAGGGTGTGGGCCTACAACGTCAAGCTGGGTGCCACCGCGGATCCGTTCGCCGCCTGGCTCACTCTGCGCGGCATCCAGACACTGCCGCTGCGGATGGAGCGCCACTGCTTCAACACCCGCGAGCTGGCCACCCGGCTGAACGACCACCCCGCGGTCTCCGTCGTGCACTGGCCGGGCCTGCCCTCGCATCCCTCGTACGAGCTGGCGGCCAAGCTCCTGCCGGACTTCGGGGGTGTCTTCTCGTTCGACCTGGTCGGCGGCCGGGCGGCGGGCGAGCGGTTCATGAGCTCGGTGCGGCTGGCCCTGCTGGCCCCCTCTCTCGGCGGTGTCGAGACGCTCATCCTGCACCCTGCGACCACCTCCCACCGCTCCCTGACGGCCGAGGAGCTCGCCCGGCACGGGGTCGGTGCGGGCACCGTACGGGTGGCGGTCGGCATCGAGCACATCGAGGACCTGTGGGCCGATTTCGAGCAGGCGCTCGCCTGAGGGATCCACGGCGTCTCCTAGACTGCGGCACGGGGCCGCAGGAAGGGCGGGGCGGCCGCTTTCCGAGCCGCTCTGTGGGAAGGGGACGCGCGTGAGCGTGTCGATCGGGGATGTGCGGCGGGCCGCCGAGCGCATCGCGGGGTACGTCCGGCGCACACCGGTGGTCGAGGTGTCGCCGGGGTTGTTCTTCAAGCTGGAGGGGTTGCAGCACTCGGGGTCGTTCAAGGCGCGAGGAGGTTTCAACCGCGCCCTGTCCATGGGAGAGATCCCCGAGGCCGGGTTGATCGCGGCGAGCGGGGGCAACCACGGCCTGGCGGTGGCGTACGTGGCACGCGATCTCGGTGTCCCGGCGGAGATCTTCGTGCCCACGGTGTCCAGCCCGGTGAAGGTGGCCGGGCTGCGCGCGCTGGGCGCGCGGGTGACCCAGGTCGGTGCCGTCTACGCCGACGCCTACGAGGCGTCTGTCAAGCGCGCGGCCGAGACCGGCGCCCTGGACGTGCACGCCTACGACCAGGCGGAGGTGGTCGCGGGGCAGGGCACGGTCGGCCTGGAGATCCTGGAGCAGACCGGGGGAGTCGACACGGTCCTCGTCGCGGTCGGCGGCGGCGGGCTCGTCGCCGGGATCACCGTCGCGCTCGACGGCCACGCCCGCGTGGTCGCCGTCGAACCCGAGCTCATCCCGACCCTGCACCGGGCGCTGGAGGCCGGCCGGCCGGTCGGGGTCGAGGTCGCGGGGGTGGGGGCCGACGCCCTGGGCGCGAGCCGGGCGGGCGAGATCGCCTGTGAGATCACGGGCGCGGCGGGGATACGGAGCCTGCTGGTCTCCGAGGAGGCCATCGTCGAGGCACGGCGCGAGATGTGGCGGGAGCACCGGATCGCCGCCGAGCACGCGGGCGCCACCGCGTACGCGGCTCTGCTGTCCGGCCTCTACACCCCGGCCGAAGGGGAGCGGGTGGCCGTGGTCGTGTGCGGCGCCAACACCGACCCCGCCACGCTCGCCTGATCTCGCGCCGCGCCTGAACGCCCCGGCGCCGCCAGGGTTTCCTGGGACGCCGGGGCGCGGAGTCGTCAGCTGTAGCTGTGCTCGGGAGCGGGGAAGGCGCCGGTCGACACCTCGTCGGCGAAGCTGCGCACCGCCCGGTCCATCTCGTGGGCCAGGTCGAAGTACTTCTTGACGAACCTGGCCGGGCTGGCGGTCAGGCCCATCAGGTCCTGCCAGACGAGGACCTGCGCGTCGGTGCCGGGCCCGGCACCGATGCCGATCGTCGGGATCGACAGGGACGAGGTGACCCGCTCGGCCAGCTCGGCGGGAACGCACTCCAGGACCACGGCGAACGCTCCGGCGTACTCCAGGTCCTTGGCGTCGGCCATCAGCTCGTCACCCGACTGGCCGCGGCCCTGCACCCGGTAGCCGCCGAGCGCGTTGACCGACTGGGGGGTCAGGCCCAGGTGGGCCATCACCGGAATGCCCGCCGAGACCAGCGTCTCGACCTGGGGGAGCACCCGCCGCCCACCCTCAAGCTTGATCGCGTGGGCACCGGCCTCCTTCATGAACCTGGCGGCCGTCTCCAGGGCCTGCTGGGGAGATGCCTGGTAGGAGCCGAACGGCAGGTCGGCCACGACCATCGCGCGGGAGGAGCCGCGCACCACGGCCGCGGTCAGCGGCATGAGATCGTCCACCGATACGGGGAGCGTCGAGTCGTAGCCGTACACGACCATGGCCGCCGAGTCGCCGACGAGCAGCACGGGGATGCCGGCCTCGTCGAAGACCCTGGCGGTCATCGCGTCGTACGCGGTGACCATCGGCCATCGCTCGCCGCGCTCCTTGGCGGCGGCGACGTCGCGTACGGTGATCCTTCGGCCGGCCTGGCCGCCGTAGAGCGAGGTCGGCCGGCTGGGGGAGGAAGAGGACATGGGACCTCCAGTGAAGTCTCGAGGCGCCCCTGATGGCGTCCCCGGACGGTTCCGATGATTGCACGCGTTCGGCAGGTTCAACAGCCCCGACCGGCCGGGTAATCCGATGGCGGGGGCGTGGGTGGCGTACCGCACACCCTCGCGGTAAATCCGGTGGCGGAAGTGTCGGGTGCGTACGGCACAATGCTGGCGGAGGTAAGTAATCAAAATGGCTGTAGAACCTTACCGCCGCCTGCTGGCACTCCCGGGCGTGCGGTCGTTGTTGCTGGTGGGGCTGCTCGCCCGCATTCCCTCGACCGCGGTCGCCATCACGCTGACAATGCATGTCGTCGACCCCGGCGGACTCGGCATGGGCTTCGGCGCGGCCGGTCTGGTGACCATGGCGAGCACCGTGGGCATGGCCGTCGGCTCACCGCTGGCGGGCAGGTTCGTCGACAGGCACGGCCTGCGCCCGGTGCTGGCGGTGACCACGCTCGCCCAGCTCGTCTTCTGGTCCGTCGCGTGGGCGATGCCGTTCCCGGTGCTGCTCGCCGCCGCGGTGCCCGCGGGGCTCCTCGCCCTCCCGGTGTTCAGCGTGATCAGGCAGTGCCTCACGGCGCTGGTCCCGGTCGACCAGCGCCGGATGGGGTTCTCCCTCGACTCCATGATCGTGGAGCTCTCCTACATGGCCGGCCCCGCCCTGGCGATCGCGGGGGTGACCTCCCTCGGCAGCGTCCCCACCATGGGCATCGTCGCGGCCGGCCTGGTCGGCTCGGGGACGGCGCTGATCGTGCTGAACCCGCCCATCCGCTCGGCCGAGGAGCTCCGTGAGCCGGTGGCGAGGGTCGCGCGCCGCCAGTGGCTCACCCCGGGCATGCTCGGACTGCTCGGCACCGTCGTGGCGGCGATGTTCGTGCTGGCCGCCACCGAGCTGTCCCTGGTGGCGACCATGAAGCAGGGCGGCGACACCGCATGGATCGGGCTGGCGATCGCCCTGTGGTGCGCCTACTCGCTGATCGGCGGCTTCGTGTACGGCATGCTGCCCCGTGGGCGCTCGCCGCTGGTCCTGATCGGAGCCATGGGGCTGCTCACCATTCCCGTCGGGCTGGTCGGCGGCGACTGGCACTGGCTGGTCCTGGCCCTGCTGCCGGCGGGCGTGCTGTGCGCCCCCGCGCTGTCCTCCTCGATCGACACCTTGAGCCGCTGGGTTCCCGCGGAGGCCCGTGGTGAGGCGATGGGCCTGCACGGCACGGCGCTGCTGATCGGTGGTGCCTCCGCGGCGCCCATCGCGGGTGTGATCATCGACGGCCCCGGTCCCGGCTGGGCCTTCGCCGCCGCCGGGCTGGGTTGCGTGCTGATGGTCCTGGTCGCCCTGCCGTTCTGGCGGCGCACCGAGGGCTCGGTCGAGGAGCCGCTCCCGCTCGCCGCCTGAACCCCGGCGCGCTCCCAATGGTGTGCGTATCGCGATATGTCACGATAAATACGAAACGACACGGTTGCGTATCGAAAAAGATGGCGCTACGGTGATGTTTCGAAACTCATACGTATCGAAAAACGGGGCCTTCGTGGAACAACAGCTTGGTCACCCGAGACGGTGGCAGATCCTGGGAGTGCTGGTCTTCAGCCTCCTGGCGGTCGTGCTCGACAACACCATCCTCAACGTCGCGCTGAAGACGATCGCCGATCCGAAGGTGGGCCTGGGAGCCAGCCAGAGCCAGCTGGAATGGGCGATCAACTCGTACACGCTCGTCTTCGCGGGCCTGCTGTTCACCTTCGGGGTGATCGGCGACCGTACCGGCCGCAGGCGCATGCTCATGGTGGGCATGGTCCTGTTCGGCCTGGCCTCGCTGGCCAGCGCCTACGCCCAGGACCCCATGCAGCTGATCGTCGCCCGGGCGTTCATGGGCATCGGCGGTGCCGCGATCATGCCGGCCACGCTGGCCATCATCTCCAATGTCTTCCCCCCGCAGGAGCGCGGCAAGGCGATCGGCGTCTGGGCCGGCGGCGTGGGTCTGGCCGTGGCGATCGGGCCGATCACCGGGGGCCTGCTCATCGAGCACTTCTGGTGGGGGTCGGTCTTCCTGATCAACCTGCCGATCGTGCTGATCAGCATGGTGCTGATCGGCCTGGTCGTGCCCGAGTCGCGTGACCCGCACCCGTCCAGGCTCGACCCGGTCGGTGTGATCCTCTCCATCGTCGGTCTGGTCGCCGTCACCTACGGCATCATCCGGGGCGGCGAGCTGGCCACGATCGCCAGCGCGGAGGTGCTCGTCCCGACGATCCTCGGCATCGTCGTGCTCGGCGTCTTCGTCTGGTACGAGCGCCGCATCGACCACCCGGCCTTCGACGTCCGCTACTTCCGCGACCCGCGCTTCGCCACCGCGGTCGGCATGGTCGGCATCGTGTTCTTCGCGATGATGGGCGCGATGTTCTTCCTGGTCTTCTACCTGCAGATCGTGCTGGGCTTCAGCGCGCTGCAGGCGGGCGCCCTGATGATCCCCTTCGCCGCCGCCCAGCTGATCTTCGCCCCGCTCAGCCAGCAGATGGCCGCGCGCTTCGGCGGCAGGCTGACCGCCACCGTCAGCATGGTCATCGTGGCCGGCGCACTGGCCGCCTACTCGCTGATGGACCAGCACACCCCGATCCTCGTACTGGAGGTCGTGTTCTTCGTCCAGGGTGCGGCGATGGCCAACATCATGCCCCCGGCGACGACCGCGATCATGGAGGCGCTCCCCAGGGAGAAGGCGGGCGTCGGGTCGGCCATGAGCAACACGGTCCGCCAGGTGGCCGGCGCGCTCGGGGTCGCGATCCTCGGCTCGCTGCTCTCGGCCACCTACCGCGACCAGATCGCTCCCGCGCTGACCGGCCTGCCCGAGGGGCTCAGGCACATCGCCGGGGAGTCGCTGACCGGAACGCTCAATGTGGCCCAGGGCCTGGGCGCGCGGGGCGCGGCGCTGATCGAACCGGCGAAGCTCGCCTTCGTCGAGGGCATGCACGTCACTGCCCTCGTCTCCGCGGTCATCGCGCTGATGGGAGCCCTGGTGGTGTTCAGGTGGCTGCCCGGCAGGTCCTCCGGGAGCCCCGCCCCGCAGGGCATAGATCGCGATAAGGAACCGGCAGTAGTGTAGGTGTGCGATGACGACCACCGACGAGACCCAGATGGCCGAGACCCGGACAACCCAGGCTCAGACGACCCGCCCCGCGGGCCGTCCCCGCAGCGCCAGGGCGGAGAAGGCCATCATCGACGCGACCCTCGATCTGGTCGGGGAGAGCAGCGGCCTCTCCGAACTGTCGATCGAGGGCATCGCCGCTCGCGCGGGGGTCGGCAAGACCACCATCTACCGGCGCTGGTCCAGCAAGGAGGACCTGCTCGTTGACGCGCTGGCGACCCTCAAGAGGCCGTTTCCCGTGCCGGGGGGCGTCTCGGTCCGTGAGGATCTGATCACCTACATGCGGGTCTTCCAGCAAGACGCGTGCGACGCGCGCAACCGCTGCGTGATGAACATCGCGATGAACGAGGCCGAGCGGCACCCGCGCCTGGTGGAACGCATCCGCCAGGCGACCATCGAGCCGCGCAGGGCGGCGATGGCCGCCCTGCTGCGGCGCGGCATCGCCACCGGCGAGCTCCGGGCCGACCTCGACGTTCGCATCGCGATGGCGACGGTGGTCGGCACCATCATGTGGTACATCCGCACCGAGGGCCCGGAAGAGAACGGCGAGCTCCCCTCCGACCTGGCCGAACGGATCGTCGACCAACTCCTGACCGGCCTCGGCCCCGGCTGAGACTCGGCGCGGCCCTGCCTCGCCCGGTGAGACACACGACGTCGGACCGGACTTCCGCCCCCGCCGCGCCGACGTCCGGCCGGTCGCGAAGGGAGCCAGGGGCGCGGGCCGGGACCGTGGGAGATCCCGGTCAGCCGGTGGTCTCGCGCCAGCGGTTGGTGATGGGGAGGCGGCGGTCGCGGCCGAAGTTCTTGGGGGTGATCTTGGGGCCCGGGGGATACTGGCGGCGCTTGTACTCGGCCAGGTCGACCAGGCGGATCACCCGGGCGACCAGCGCGGGGTCGTGTCCGGCGGCGATCAGCTCGGCCGAGCCCATGTCCTTCTCGACGTAGTCGCCCAGCAGCCGGTCCAGGACCTCGTACTCGGGAAGGGAGTCGGTGTCGCGCTGGTCGGGGCGGAGTTCCGCGCTGGGTTCCTTCTCGATCGAGTTCTCCGGGATCGGCGGCACCGCGAAGGGGTGCAGGAACTCACCCGAACGGCCCGCCTGGGCGTTACGCCAGCGCGACAGCTCCCAGACCAGGGTCTTGAGCACGTCCTTGATGGGCGCGAAGCCGCCCGCGGAGTCGCCGTAGAGGGTGGAGTAGCCGGTGGCCAGCTCGCTCTTGTTGCCGGTGGTGAGGACGAGGTGGCCGTGCTGGTTGGACAGGCTCATCAGGAGCATGCCGCGCACCCGGGCCTGGAGGTTCTCCGCGGCCAGGCCGGAGAGCTCGATCTCCTTCTCGAAGCCGTTGACGATGTCGGCGATCGGCACGGTGCCGGCGTTGATCCCCTGCCGGTCGACCAGCTCCTGGGCATCGCTCAGCGAGTGGCCGGAGGAGTAGCGCGACGGCATCAGCACCGCGTGTACCCGGTCGGGGCCGAGGGCGTCGGAGGCGATCGTGGCGGTCAGCGCCGAGTCGATGCCGCCGGACAGGCCCAGGATGACCGACCCGAAGCCGTTCTTGGCGACGTAGTCGCGGACCGCGAGGACCAGCGCCGAGTAGATCTCGGCGGTGTCGTCGAGCGGCTCGGCGAGCGTGGGGGGCTCCGGCTCGTACGGCTCCAGGGGGCGGAGCGACAGCTCCAGCCGCTCCACCGTGATCACGGTGTTGTCCCCGGCGTCCACCTGGAACTCCCCGAGTCCTCCGTACCTGGCCTCGGGCAGCTCCAGGTCCGTGACCAGCAGTTCCTCGGAGAAGCGCGCCGCGCGCGCGATGAGCTCGCCGGAGGCGGAGACGACGAGCGAGTCGCCGTCGAAGACCAGCTCGTCCTGGCCGCCGACCTGGTTGACGTAGGCGAGGACGCAACCGGCCTCGCGGGCGCGCCTGGCCACCAGCGCCAGCCGTACGTCGTCCTTCTCCTTCTCGTACGGTGAGGCGTTCGGCACCACCAGCAGCCCGGCGCCGGCCTCGGCCGCTACGGCGACGGGGCCGCCCTCCTGCCAGAGGTCCTCGCAGACCGCGATCGCCACGTCGACGCCGTGCAGCCGGAAGATCGGCAGCCGGTCGCCGCGGACGAAGTAGCGGTACTCGTCGAAGACGCCGTAGTTGGGCAGGTGGTGCTTGGCGGTCTTGACGACCACCCGGCCCCGGTGGAGCAGCGCCGCCGCGTCGAGCGGGGCACCCTTGGGCTGGCCGACGCGCGGGGCGAGATTCGCGCGGTCCACGTAGCCGACGACGACCGGGATCTCGCCGAGTCCCGCCTCGTCCAGTCGTCGCGCGGCCTTCTCGATCGCGGAGATCGACGCCTCCACGAACGAGGTGCGCAGCACCAGGTCCTCGACGGGATAGCCGGTCAGGAACATCTCGGTGAAGACGACCAGGTGCGCACCGCGGTCCGCGGCGCGCCGGGTCCACTCGACGAGCCTGTCGCTGTTGGCGGCCAGGTCGCCGACGGCGGGATTGCTCTGGGCCAGGGCGATACGGAGTTGAGCCACGTGCCCATCCTATTGGGACGTACCAAGAGATCACCGTTCAGGTGATCCGTCTGGGCGCGTTTTACCCACATAACCTGCCGTATCAGGATGAAAGGCGCAGTCCAGGTCCGGCGGCCGCCCGGGAAGTCCGGTGAGGTGCGACGAGAACGGCACGTTCCGGGCTCTGTCAGCCGGTTGCCAGCCGGTCGGCGTCCGATGTCGCCGTCCGGCGGGCAACGCGCGGGTCATCAAGATCGTAAAGTAGCCTGCCGGCAGCGTCGTCTCACGCAGGGAGAGGCGTCAGTCGAGGACCCCGACCAGTCCGAGGTTCCTCGCCCCCGCCGGCTCGGCCACCCGCTGGAGCTCCTTGCCCGCGCGGGAGAGGATCACGATCGTGTTGGCGGTCGTGCCCTTGACGCGGACCGCCAGGCGGCCGTCGCGCAGGTAACGCGCGCCGAGCAGCCGTCCCTTGACCGGGATGGCGATCTTCGCCCCGGTCTTGGTGTCGTAGATCGACGGGGAGAACGACAGCGGCCAGGAACCGTCACCGCCCGGGGCGTTCGGGCCGATGGCGTTGACCACCACCCTGCGGCTGTCGGGCGACAGGCTCTCCACGTGGTTGGCGAGCTTGATGCCGGGGTTGCGGTTGGCGACACGCCGCCTGGTGTCCAGGAGGTAGACGCCGTTGACGTCGCCCGCGTACCCGGCGAGAGTCCTGCCGTCGGCCGACCAGGTCAGGTGACAGGGGCCGAGGGTCTTGCCGGCGTTGAACCGGCCCTTGCCGTCGGCGCCGACCACGGCCACGGTGGTGGCCTCGGCGGTGCCCCGCACCGGGTAGGCGATCCGCCTGCCGTCGGCGGTCCAGGCGGGGGTCAGGCAGGGGCCGCCGTAGGCGGCGTTCTTGGCGATCACCTTGTCCCCGGTGGCCGACTTGACGTGCAGCCTGCTCTTGTCGTCGATCCAGGCGATCTTGCCGCCGTCGGGCGCGACCGCGAACTGACCGGCGAAGGCCCCGTCTCCGGCGGTCAGGCGGCTCCAGCCTCCCCGGTGGGTCAGCGCCTCGACCCCGCTGCCGGCGTAGCGGAAGTAGACGGCGCCCGCCACGGGAGCCGTCTGAGGTGAGGCGGTCCGGGGTGAGGCCACCGCGGGGGTAGCGGTGGCAGACACGGCGAGTGCGGCGCCGGCGGCCAGTGCCCAGTACTTCAAGGAGATCTCCTCGGGTCAATTCCTTAACGGAGTTAGAGTCCCGAAAGGGGCAAAAGGTTTACAAATGATCAGCCGCGATCGGCAGCACGGCCTCCACGACCGTGCCGCCGCCGGGGGCCGCCCCGATCACGCAGGTCCCGCCCAGCTCGGCGGCGCGCTCGCGCATGGAGAGCAGCCCGACTCCCGAGCGGGGGCCGGTGGGCAGCCCGTGCCCGTCGTCCTGGACGCGCACCACCAGCGACTCCCCGCGCCGCAGCGAGATGGTCGCGGAGCTGGCCCTCGCGTGCTTGCGGACGTTGGTGAGCCCCTCCTGCGCGATGCGGTAGGCGGCCACCTCGGCTGCCGCAGGCAGGTCCGACAGGTTGCCCTCGGTCTCCACGGCGACCCTCGGTGTGCCCTCCTGGGCGAGGGCCCGCACGGCCCCCGCCAGGCCCAGATCGTCGAGGGTGGGCGGTCGCAGGCCGTACACCAGTTCCCTGATCTCCTCGCTGACCGCGTCCATGCCGTCGCGCAGCTCCGCCAGGAGCCGGTCGGCGGAGTCGGGGGCGGCGCGCAGGCTGATCCTGGCCATGTTGATGGCCATCGCCATGTCGGTCAGCGCATGGCCGAGCCCGTCGTGCAGGTCCCTGCGCAGGCGGCGGCGCTCCTCCTCGCGGGCGGTGAGGATGCGCTCCCGGGAGTGCTGCAGGTCGGCGGTCATCCGTACCGCGTGCACCACGTCGGCGACGTACGGGGTGGCCACCGCGATCAGGCGGTCGTTGTGCGCCGCGGCGAACCTGCGGGGGCCGGGGGAGCCCAGAAGCAGCAGCCCGACCGGCTCGCCGTGCCAGACCAGCGGTACGCCGCGTGGCGCCGGGCCCAGCAGGCCGACCTGTACCTGCCTGGTACCGGGCTCGTACACCTCGACCGCGACCCCGGTGACGCTCAGCCCGTTCTTGACCACCGCGGCGACGGCGGCGAGCGCGTTGGTCGGCTCGGTCTCGCGGACCTCCCTGGCCAGGCGCGCGGCGAACGCCCGCGGGTCGCCGTGCGTGCCGTACATGAGCCGGTCCACCAGGCTCCTGAGCCTGTGCCGGAGCGGGTGGAAGATCACTCCGGCGAGCAAAGCCGCGATCAGGCCGCCGATCCGGTCATATCCCGACAGGGCCAGCCCGGCGACCGCGCCGACCGCGTAGATGACGCTGATCGCGGCGATCAGCCCGGCGGCGACGAAGGCCCGGCTGACCACGGTGTCGATGCCGTAGAGCCGGTAGCGCAGCACGGAGAAGGCGATGGCCACGGGGATCAGCCCGGCCCAGACCGCGGCGGCCAGCCACCAGTCGGGTCCGGCGAGCAGGCAGGCGACGTAGAAGGCGAACGCGAACAGCGGCCAGGCGATCTGCCGGCGCAGTGCGGGTCCGGCCCGCCGGAAGCGCAGCACCAGGGAGACCAGCGCCAGCAACGCGAGAACCGATACCAGAGTGGCGGCCGCCTGGCGCGCGGCCATGCTGTAGGGGGCCGTGGCCTCCAGCGCGAGTGGGTTGGGAATGATCCGTGGCCAGGGGTAGCTCGCCTGGTCGGGTGCCGGGCGGGTGAGGTCGAGCAGCGTGCTCGTCACCGCCGCGACCGCGCCGACCGCCACCAACGGCCGCCAGCGCCGGGAGGGCAGCCGGCCGTCGGGGGAGTAGAGCGGGAGTATGACCGCCAGCAGGATCCCGCCGGCGTGGTGGCTCATGACCATGGGCCAGCGGAGGTAGCCGGCCGTGTCCATGTCTCCCGCCGCGGCGAAGGCGAACAGCACCGATTCGGAGAAGATGTCGATCGCGCACAGCAGGCCGCCCACGCACATCAGCCATGCCGTGGCCGGACGCGCGCGGTGGGCCAGCAGGAAGGCGCCGACCACGGAGAACATCAGCCCCGCCGTCAGCTGGGGTGCGCCGTCCGTCATCGGTTGCCACTCGGGCGGCAGGCCGAGGCGGAGCACGACCCCGCCCGCGATGAGTCCCATGGAGAGGGCGGCCATCGCCACGGCGGCGAGCCGCCGTGGCGAGCGCGACAGAGCGCGCGCGAGCGGCACAGCGGGCCCGGTGGGCACAGCGGGCCCGGTGGGCACCGTGAGCGCGTCGACGGCCCGTCTGGGCACGTCGCCGACGCCGTCGAGCACCCGGCCGTGCTCCCGTGCCCGCGGGCGCATCGCTATCTGCCCACGTCGCCGGGGCCTGGTGGCGGAAAGTTATATTGACGCTGACGGGGAAGGCGTGTGCTGCCGACTGGATCTCGGCGCCCGGAATACGGTTGCTGGGAATCATGGAAG